>JAQBHK010000325.1:0-4643 GCA_032127815.1 Desulfobacterales bacterium | reverse complement strand
ATCTCCGAAAATTAGAAAATTATCTTAACATTGATAGTTAAACGGAAGGAGTTGAAACAGAAATGGAAGTTATTATTCTTATAATCGCATCACTGATTCTGGTTGGTGCCGTTCTTCAGAAGATCACTGGACCAAAGGCTTTTTCTTCTGGTCGTACATCAGGAACCGTAAGAATCTCAATAGCTCTTCCGATTGTATACTGGACATATCACATCATCGGAATCAACATAAGGCGAATGGCAACTTACATCGCGCACCGGTACTCTTGATTATGATAGCCGGAGTTATTGCTCTTTCACTTATCATTTCAGGTATAATACAGATATCAAGATCCCAAAAAAATGAAAAGAAAATACCAACGCAAGCTATAGCAACTAATAGTACAGATTAAAGAGCTAAGCCCAATTTACGTATCTTTACTGATCTCATTGTAATTCATCGCCTGACAAAAACATCATTATACCCCTGCGTGTACCGCCCATGGCCACAAGCACTATTTTTACTAAAGAATTAGCTTGTCATGCCGATAAAAAAAATATAAATGACAATATTTTTATAACAAAACCAATGGACGGAGGCATATAAATGGCTGATTTATTTGATGGTATAAGTTGGGATTGGGATGATATGGGTATGTTCGGAGGTATGTCAGAAGAATTTGCAGAGGAAGAAATGGAGCGTTTAAGGATTGAAAGGGAATTTGAAAAGGACAATAATAATTGGAACGATGAAAATTTAGATGATTTTTCCGAAAATGATTTTGATCTATAAGTCAATACTCCTTGTCTTTCGTACTGCCGGCACACTTGAGATAAGCTTTAGATACCATTAAAATTGTGAGAATTGATAGCAGGTATCAAAAGTGTAGATAACCCTTCACCGGCGCGAGGAATGAGCGTCCGGTGAAAGGGGCTCGTTAGGTGTCTCTCATCCAATCTTACCTCACATTCTCAGTGATGTCAGTTAACCTCAATGGTTAAGGTTTCTCCATCTTTCGGAATGAAAGTTTTTGATAACAAACTGTTATTTTCCAGTGTCTGTTTCAATTGTGAACGGGTCGTAGGGCAATGGTTAAGTGCTTCAAGATGATTGGCAATAACTTTATTAGGGGCTACTCGGACAAAGGTCACTATTTCTTCCAATGGCATCAAAATCGGCCCACCAACATCTAAGCTGGCACTACCCGCAGCGACAACTGCAATATCCGGTTTAAATTCAGTCAATGCACGATCTACATCATCAGTATAAACGGTATCTCCACTGATATATATTGAAGGTTCATCTGGAACCTCAAGATAAAATCCAGCGCCATTGGCCATAAAATTGTGCATCCAGCTATGTCCGTGTCGTGAAGGAACCGCCGTTATTTGTCCGCCAAGCAGCGGTTCAACTTGCCAATAGTTTAGTTTTGCTTCAACGCGAATCCCATTCTTTTTCATGTAAGCTGCATCTTGTTGACGGCACACGACAGGGATGCTCTTTTCCCGTAGGAAAGATTTTCCAGAGCTATCGAGGTGATCTGTATGGGTTAAAAGTTCGATCCCCATTTTTTGAGAATGCGTAATTAGGCAAAGTGTTACCTTGTCTAAAATCTGGGACGCATTATGTGGTAATGAGACAATAGGATTGCGCTCAGGTTTATGTCGAAAGTGTGTAAAAGTTGGTAGTTCCCCTTTTCCACTGAGCATGGGGTCAACCAAAATATGATTTGATCCTGATTCAATAACAAATGTTGCATTTCTTAAATGATGTATCTTCATTACTTTCCTCCATATTTAAGTTTGGCAATGACACCAAACAACTTTTTATACTGGCAATCTCTGTTTTTTTTACTTTTGGCTATTGTACAGGCAATAATGTTGCTTTAAAAGTGTCGGTATTGACAAAAAAGGTGCGATATCAGACAATATTATTTCTGGGCAAACCCTAAACTAGAAGGAAGAAGCATATGATTGAAATTGCCATTTTGGCACTTGAGAACTGCATGCAGTCGAGTGTTACTGGACCGTTTGACATCCTTTACGTAGCTTCGCTTGAGTGGAAACGACTACTTTCGGATGAAACAACAGAGCTGTTCAACCTCAGGATCATCACGGATGATGGATTACCGGTCACCTGCTTCAATGGAATGAAAATAGAACCCCATATGAGAAAAAATGATTGTGACGATCTGAACATCATCTTAATCCCTGTTGTATACGGAGATCTTACGCCCATCTTATCAAACAGAAGTCTGATTGGCTGGCTGTATGATCAAAACAAAAAGGGAATTTCTATCTGTGCGGTTTGTGCTGGGGTTTTTCTGGCAGCTGAAACCGGTCTTCTTGACAGAAAAAAGGCGACGACCCACTGGCACCTGGCAAACGATTTTCAAAAACGCTACCCGGATGTAATACTCAAGAAAGAAAAAATGATAGTGGATGAAGGTGATTTTATCACGGCGGGTGGGGTAACGGCATACATGGATCTTTCGCTTTATCTTACCGCCCGGTTCGGATCTCCTAAGCTCGCTTCATCAGTCTCTAAATTGCTTCTGATCGATCCCTCAAGAAGGTTACAAACCCCTTATACGGCATTCGATTTTAATACAGCCCATGGAGACGAGAATATTTTAAAAGTTCAGCACTGGATAGAGAAGAATATTACAGACACCATATCTATTTCCAGTCTTGCGGATAAAGCAGGGCTTGGTCAGCGGACATTTGCCAGAAGATTCAAAAAGGCAACCGGGGATACCCCGCTTGAGTACCTTCAGCATCTTCGTATTGGAAAAGCCCGAACACTTCTTGAAACAACCGGTGACTCAGTTGACACCATAACATATGCAACAGGATATGAAGATGTGAGCTCATTCAGAAGACTGTTTAAAAAAACAACCGGTCTTCCACCAACCGCTTATAGAAAAAAATTCAGTTTGTATGCCTAAAAAGAGGGCCTTGATTAAAATGTGTAGTCCTCGTTTTAACTAAGGCAAAAACTCAAGGATTCTTGCATTATACTTTGACCAGCGTCAATTATAATACCCGCCTGACGACAATTAAAATTCCCGAAATCAGAAACTGAAGAAAACTGGTATAGCTATCCGAGGGATCTAGGGGACGTACATTAGTTTATAAGTTGATTGAGGGGGCTTAGGTAGGTAAAAAAATAAGTTTCTAAGATTTATCTTCGAAAACGGGCCATTGTCATTAGCGGTTTTGATTGTTCCTACAAAGCCGAAGGGGTTTTTCCCAAGCAGGCCGCGCAGCGTACAAAACATGGCTGATTATGAGATAGCGCATACTTGTTTTAGTATTTTATCCATCAATGTTCCAACGCTGTTAATTGGCTTGTTGCCAAAGAATTGACCTAAATTGTTAAATGAGACTTTGGGGACGTCCCTAAACAATTAAATAACTATCCGAACCCTTTTTAGCAATATTGTTGAAATAGGACGTGGGTGGTGCTTAATCAACATCTTAAAAACTTTTCCCGCCTGCGGACAGACAAAAACCGCAAGCGCTGGCCTGCATTCATTAAAAACCAGGCACTTTACAAACCATTTCTGCTTCTTTCGAAGTGCTGGTTTCGAAACGGGTCGGCATCGAGCAAAACTATCCCGGCCACATCCTTACGTTGACGGATAGAAACATTTTCAAGCCTGATGAACCAAAGTTCTGGCCGGCCAGGACAACCTTGCCTGGCACCGAAAGCACTTATTCAAAAAACAAATTGAGCTTTCCACCCTTTTTTGGGCAAGCGTATTTCACCGGCACGGAATTATAAGTTGACAAAAGTTGACAAGCTTGCTATGAGTTCAAATATGGAAAAACAACTTAATACTAAAAAAATTACCGAGAAGATGGACGAACTTGGATTCAACCAGGCCAGACTGGCCAATGATTTGGGTGTTTCCAGGACAATCGTATCCTCCTGGTTTAAGGGCAGGAAATTTCCGCGGCCGGACAAGTTGTTAAAACTGGGGGTTACCCTTGGCTTGTCGTTTCAGGATATTGTACAAAAATCCGTTACGGCATCAGAGCCGGTGGTTGCATTCCGAAAAAAAGGACGTCGTAAAACAACAGATGCTCACATAACGAACGCCAGGCAAATGGGGCAGTTGCTTGAACATCTCGTTCCCTACCTGCCCTTTGATCGTTTGTTTCAGCCGCCTGTTCTAAAAGAACCGAAGATGGAATACGATTATATTCAAAAGGCAGCGGCCAGGATTCGTTCGGAAATCGGTGTTGAAAATAACGCACCAATAGAATTTGAGCAGCTCATCAAAAAACTGACCGAATTCGACGTTATCCTGATTCCTGTTTTTCACGGTCAAAAGGAGCATCATGAAAATGCGCTCCATATTTATTTGCCCAACTCAAAAACCACCTGGATCTACCTAAACCTGGACAGCAACATCCACGATTTTAAATTTTGGATGGCCCATGAATTGGGGCATGTCAAATCTCCAAATTTGGAGGGTGATGAGGCAGAGGATTTTGCAGATGCATTCGCCGAAGCGCTTTTGATAGATGAAGAAACTGCGATAACCGAATATAACTGTTTGTGCGGACTAGGGACAATCCCCAAAAAAATTAATCGGTTAAAGAAAACAGCGGAAACTCTGGTTGTTTCACCACTAACCGTTTATTACGAAATTAACA
>JAQBHK010000324.1:0-15712 GCA_032127815.1 Desulfobacterales bacterium | reverse complement strand
GAGAAACACTTTCCCTACACGACGCTCTTCCGATATACGTTAAAAACTTGCAATTTATATCAAGGCCTTTCAGCGAAATGAGTTTTGCGAAGGCGATTACACAACACCTGGATGATGTCTCGGGAAAATACCAATGGCGGTGGTGTCCACGTTGAGAAGGCCGATCTTTTGCAGAAAAACCTGAAAATGTCTTAAGATAAAGTCGAATAGATTGTCGGAATCCTTGGAGGGCATGGGATTTTACTTAAAATTATAATGTTTCTTTACCGGTGCCTTGATATCCCAGATAATTGGGCTCTTATGTCAAGCAGGAAGAAGGTTGTCCGGGCGGCTATTCCAGGGAATTAAGGGTATAACTTTAATTGATCTTGCCCATATCGCGTGCTATAAGTCACAAAACATAGATCGTTGCACTTGAGGAGCACTTTGTTTGAAGAGCGGCCTGACGGCCTTGAGGGGTGTTGATAAAAAGACTTTATCCCCATCAAGCGAAGCGATCCTCAAGCGAAGCGCTCTTCAAGCATAGCGGTCTTTATTTTGCCAATGACGAATAACCGATGACGATACGACATCGATCCTATTTTTTTGATCAGGGGATTTTATTTAAATGCCGGCAGTGCGGCGTCTGCTGTACGGGAGATCCCGGAATCGTGCATCTTAATCATGATGAAGTCGAAAGCATTGCCCGATATCTATCAATGGGAGTTTTAAGCTTTATCGAAAAATATTTGTATACGATCAAAGAAGAGTACGGTATTAAAGAACATGCAGACGGCCAATGTTATCTTTATCAAGACGGATGCACCATCTATCCGGTTCGCCCCGGCCAGTGCCGAACGTTTCCATTCTGGTTCGAAAACTTACGTTCTTCCAAAAAATGGCGGCAAGTATCAAAGGCGTGCCCGGGAATAGGTTCCGGGAAACTTTACTCCAAGGAACAAATCCTTAAAATCATCAACTCAACCTTTGTTGATCATGTAAACAATATACCCTGATAAAAGAGGTGTAATATGGGAAAAATCAAAAGCACTCTCGATCTTGTTATGGAAAAAACCAAGCACCTGACGCAAAGCCAGGAGGAAAGGGAGCAACAAACGCTAAAGGAAGCCAGGCAAAGAATCAGGGGACTGATTCAGAAATATCAGGACAGCGGGCTGGACAAAGAAAGATTTGCCATGGAGTTGGACAAAATGATTAAGACTTATGATGTGATCGTAAATGACATATTGCGTCATGAGCTTTTAGACAACCTGGGTATCAACCGCGATAATAAGTCACATTTTGCCCTGTTAAAAGATGTTTGCAATATAGATATAACAGGGCTTGAGTCAGTATATGACGGCTATATGGATGAACTTAAGTTTATGACTCAGGAAAGAAATCAGGTCTTAAAAAACGATCTGGCGGAAAAACAATCTATTGCGGGTTCTGCGGTCGTGCCGAATGTTGAGACAGACAAGATATGGCAGGCCAATATTGTAGAGATTAATAATAAATTCAATCAGCTCCTGATCCGTCAAAAAGCTCAAATAAGCTTGAACTCTAATTGAGCGATTTTGACCAATAGGGCGATAATCTCAACTTTTTTATAGAGGAGGAAATTGAAAATGATTGATTTTACTCTTACAGAAGAACAGGAAATGTTCAGGAAAGCGGCACGTGAGTTTGCCGAAACCAAGGTCGCTCCCAAGGTTAAGGAAATGGAAGAGACCGGCAAAGCCAGCCAGGCAGTTATCAAAGCCATGGTTGAGGCTGAAATGACGGCATTGACCATTCCGGAAGAATATGGCGGCCTGGGGTTGGGATATACTGCCCGTCTTATTGCGGTGGAAGAAGTCAGTAAGATTTCGGTAGCAGCGGGCATGATGCTCCAGGTTTTTGGTCTGGGGATTGAGCCTATCTTAAAATTCGGCAGCGAAGAGCAGAAAAAAAAATATCTGCCCGAATTGGCAAAAGGAGAACGATTGGGCGGCACCGCTGTAACCGAAACGACTGGGGGCTCGGACCCTGCCGGTCTCCGTTCATCATACATAAAGGACGGCAACGATTATATCCTTAACGGACGCAAATGCTTCATTACCAACTCCCACATTGCCGACACCATTATAATTCTGGCCAGGGACGAGGAAGATCCCAAAGCTTTTTCGACTTTCATCATGGAAAAAGGGATGGAAGGATTCAAGGCGACTCATGAAGAGAATAAAGTCGGTATGCGCGGTTGCAATACCGGTGAACTGGCCTATGAGAATTGCCGGGTTCCCCAGGAAAATCTTTTGGGTGCGGAAGGCAAGGGCATGCGGGTTGCTCTGGGTGCCATCGGTGACGTCGGCCGCGGCGGTATGGTCGGTTGCGCACTGGGACTGCAGGCTGCTTGTCTGGAAGCATCGGTTAAGTTTGCAAATGAACGTATTCTTTATGGAAAACCGATCAGCAGCTTGCAAACAATTCAAAACAAACTGGCGGACATGAAAATCGATCTGGAAGCCGGCTGTCTGCTGGGTTATAGAGCCGCTGCTATGCAGGATAAGGGTGAACGCTGCAGCAACGAATTTGCTGCCGCAAAGTATTTCACTACAGAGGCGGCTCAAAGGGCGGCAAAAATGGCAATTGATATCCACGGCGGCTACGGGTGCATGGAAGAGTATGCGGTTTCCCGTTATTTGCGCGATGCATTTGTTCTGGGTCCGTCAGCCGGCACTTCCGACATTATGAAGGTTATTATCGCCCGCTGGGTGCTTTCATAAATAGTTTTCAAATGCATTTATGGATGGGCACTGAATAAGACGAGGATTTATACAATGCTCAAGATCGTCGTATGTGTCAAAGCGGTTCCGGACCCTAAAGAGGCCCACAAAATAAAAATAGATCCTGTCACCAAAACTCTCATTAGGAGCAGCGTTCCGCTGGTTTTGAATCTTATCGATAAAAATGCAATGGAAGCAGCGCTTCAGCTTAAAGAGCAGCTTGATGCGCATATTACCGTACTCAGCATGGGGCCTCCTCCGGCAGGTAATATTGTCAAGGAATGTCTGGCCCTGGGGGCTGACCGTGGATACCTGCTTGCCGATCAGGCTTTTGGCGGCGCTGATGCTTATGCTACGGCGTATACTCTGGCCAAAGGGATAGAGCAAATAGGAGCGTATGATGTAATTTTATGCGGGATGGCCAGCAGCGACGGCAGTACGGAATGGGTCGGCCCGGAAATCGCAACGTTTTTGAAGATACCGGTGGTTACAAGGGTAAAAGAGCTGGTTGAATATGACGGCCAATGGTGGAAGGTAAAGGCTGACGTGGAAAATGGATACCGTCTGGTGCAGGTAAAGCTTCCGGCGGTCTTCACGGTAACCAGAGAGCTGAATACTCCGAGAACACTCAGCTTTTCAGGAATTATCAAAGCCAGAAAAAAAGAGATCACTTCGTGGGGAATTAATCAACTAGGCGTGCCGGAAGAGACCGTGGGGCAAAAAGGATCGCCGACCATTGTTTCAAACCTTGCCGCCATAGAAAGCAAGCGGGAAGTTGAAATAATTACCGGAACAAGGGAAGAAAAAGCCGAGCGATTGGTTCAAAAACTGGCTGATACAGGCGTGATCTAAAGAAAGGGTTAAAAACAGCCATGCAAAAACAAACAGGCCCCGTATGGGTCATTGCCGAACAGATTGACTGTCAGGTTCTGGCGGTATCTCTCCAGCTCATCGGCCAGGCACGGAAACTGGCCATGGAGCTGGAAACTTCCGTAGAGGTGGTTCTGCTGGGAGATCAACTAGATGAACAAACGCGGCAACTGTTTGCAGCCGGCGCTGACAAGGTCTATCTGGGCAACGCTCCTGAACTGGCCTTGTATCAGCCGGAGATGTATGTTGAAATTATTACCAAGCTTGCCAAAGAACGCCGGCCGGAAATCATGTTGATCGGGTCCACATCCATGGGATGCGAACTCGCGCCGCTGGTGGCGGCCAGGCTGGCAACCGGACTGACAGCCCACTGCATTGATCTGGTGCTCGATGAAAACAAAATTTTAGAAAATAAAATTCCTGCTTACGGCGGGCTGATGTCGATCATTTGCCCGGATAAGCGCCCACAGATGGCTACGATCGCATCAGGTGTTTTCCCTACCCCCCATCCGGATGACAGCAGAACAGGCGAAATTGTTCCCCTTGAAGTTCCCGATGACATCCCCGGGCTGATTCAAACCCTTCAAGTCGTCCGTGAAGAACCTGAAGGTGTTTCCCTTGAATCCGCCCCCATCGTCGTTGCCGGCGGTGCCGGTGCCGGTGATCTGGAGGGATGGCGTAAAATAGCCGACCTGTCCCAAGTCCTAAACGCGGCCCTTGGTTCTACTCGACCGGCGGTTGACGCAGGCTGGACCGAACTGGAAACCATGATTGGGCAGAGCGGTAAGATCGTGAGCCCAAAACTCTATATCGGAGTCGGCTTGTCGGGCGAATTGCAGCATATGGTCGGCGTTGTCGGTGCCAAAGTTATGGTAGCCATTAACAGTGATGCCAAATCACCGGTTTTTGAACAGGTTGATTATGGCATTGTTGACGACTGCCGAGAATTTATTCCAACATTGATTGAAAAAATTAAAGCATACCAAGAGAAACTGGTAACCTGCTAAAGAGCTTCGAATTTGCATAGATTCTGGATAACTCAGGGCACGAATCGTAAAAGGAAGATTTTGATCAAAACTATCCGATATGCAGGATTTTTTTGCTTTGATCGGAATAGTTGCGGCTGCACGGAAAAACAGTAAACGGAAGGCCGGTAAACTAATGCGGAATGAGTAATATTTGATAAACATCAGAAATTTTTAAAGAAAAAAATGTCACTACATCTACTGCCACAAGAAGGTTATAGGTCAGGGTATGCCGGAACAGCGCCGTCATTGGTCTATCGTTGTTTTGGAAGGATGCGCCAGGTTATCAGCGGTGAAAGGACATACAGCAACATGTACATCAGCGCTGCGTATCCCAGATAGGGTGTAAAAATGAAGATGATCAGTAACAGCATATTCAGGCGACCAAACCAGGAATGCCTGTCCATAAAGCGGCCGAGATGCAGGTATCGCAAGGGATAAAGATTCATCAAAATCCCTGAAAAAATCATCAACCCAAAACAGAAAATGCCCCAATAACGAGCCCATTCCGAGGCTTCCTGAACCGCCTGGTTGAACATGATCAACGGTGCGGCCACCAGCAAGGCAGCGGCCGGAGTCGGCATACCTTTAAAAAACCCGGGAACAGGCGTGCGGTCAAAGGTAAAGTAACACAGCCGGGCAATTCCCAGAAGAGTATACAGCACAGCCGCCAGTTTCACCGGAAGTTGCCGGAGCACGGGATCCGCAGCGTCCCCGAGCGACAAATAGAATATCCAGGCCGGAACAATGCAGAAACTGACGGCATCGGCGATGTCATCCAGAATGCTTCCAAAGCTGATCTGATGTGGCCGGCTTTGTGCCGGCAGGGGTTCTGTCAAGCCCAGTTTTCTGGCCAGCGCCCCGTCGAGTTTGTCAAAAATGGCGGCACCGATTAGAAAAAGATACGCTTCACGCATACGGCCCTGATATGCAAAGAAGACCGCCAGCAACCCCATAATGGCGTTCATGATGGTTAAGGTGTTGGGGAAAAAGGACAAAATATTGCGCCGCAAGCGTTCATCCTCATCGCAGATTTCATCGAGGCAGTAGGCGCCGTATTTCCGACAGTATGCAGCGATAGATCCAAAATTTATGATCAAAAATACGATTTCGATTAAAAACAAAACACGTAGGGGAAGATTTCCCAACCAGGAAATCCAGATGTAAATCTGAGAAGTCAAACTCCCTGGAACATAAAAAGCATGCGCGTACAAGAGGGTCCCGACCGGTGCGGCGACAATGGTCCTAAGGCGCGTAAACTCTCTTATTTCCGGTTCCGGTCCTGTTCGCATGGCGAAAAACCGCATAAAGTGAGCAAAATTGTCACGGATCAGGACTGTTACGCATAAAATCAGGACAAAAATGCCATGAAACAATTCAGCCTTGTTTCCGGGAAGCGAGGTATAAAGAAGGCGCCACATGATACCGACAGCCACAAGCGGGAATATAATCGAATATACAATCTTATCCATGACTCTGTCGGCAAGATGGACCAGTGTAGAGGATGACTGAAACCGGCTTGAAAACCATCCGTCGATCAGGTCAAAACTCATTGATACAACAAGCAATGTCACCCCTAAGGTATAGAGCAGAGGATTGCGGGTCCACATGACCCCCAGGGCGCAAAGCATTCCGCCAAAGACAAGAGGCGGCCTTCCGTAAACCAGTAATGCTGAAAATTTGCTCTGAAAATTGAGATTTGACGACATGTGTCTTTTAGCTGTAATTTAAGAAACCAACGATGTCCTTTATTAAAAGCACACAACAATTTAATACCACAAAAAAGGTTATCATGATAAACGCCGGCTGAAAAGCTTTTTGTAGAGGGGTTGCTGAACCCTTGATATCTAAAATGTTTTAGTTTAAACTTTGTGGATAGGATGTCCAAGGCTAAAATGGATTGAAATTCATGGCATTCATCAGCCATCCGAACCCCATATCCCTTTGCTCGATTTCGGCAGAAAATGTTCGGCAAGTACTTGGACACATGAAATATTCAATACCAATTGATCCTTTGCAAAATCGCGGAGGTACAGAACAATGGCTGAAATTACAATAATCGGTGCCGGGCTGGGTGGAATCCCCATGGCACTGGAAATGAAAGAACATCTAAGGCCTTCGGATGAACTGACCGTTATCTGCAATATGGATACGTATCAATTTACCCCTTCCAACCCATGGGTGGCCGTCGGATGGCGTACCCGCCAGGAGATTGAGATCCCCCTGGCGCCCATCTACAAAAAAAGAAAAATAAAGTTTATCCCCACAGGTGCCAAACGCGTCCTGGCGGAAAAAAATCAGGTGGAGCTCGCAGACGGTCGGATTGTTAATTACGATTATCTGATTATCGCCACCGGACCTGCTTTGGCCTATGACGAAATTGAGGGATTAGGTCCTGTGAGCGGATTCACCCAATCGATCTGCAGAACCGACCATGCGCTCAAAGCCTTCGAGGCTTGGCGGTCCTTTGTCCAAGATCCCGGGCCCATTGTGGTCGGTGCAGTCCAGGGCGCCTCCTGCTTTGGACCGGCTTACGAGTTCGCCATGATCATGGACACTGACTTGCGCCGCAGAAAAATCAGAGACAAGGTTCCAATGACCTTTGTCACTTCGGAGCCTTATATCGGCCACCTCGGCCTGGGAGGCGTTGGCGACACCAAAGGTCTTTTAGAATCCGTGATGCGGGAGCGAACCATTAAATGGATTTGCAATGCCAAAATCACGCGTATCGAAAAAGATAAAATTCAGGTTGCTGAACTTGATGAAAGCGGCAATGAAAAGAAAAAACACGAGCTCGTGTTTCAATATTCCATGATGCTGCCCGCTTTTAAAGGCATTGAGGCCGTGTATGGAATTGAAGGTCTGGTTAATCCGCGAGGGTTTGTAATCATCAATCAACATCAGCAAAACCCCAAGTACTCCAATGTATTTGCCGTGGGGGTATGCGTTGCCATTCCGCCGGTTGAAACGACACCGGTTCCCACCGGCGTTCCTAAAACAGGCTTTATGATCGAATCGATGGTGGCGGCAACAGCTCGCAACATTCGTGCTTTGCTCGACAATAAAAAACCGGTCCATGAAGCAACCTGGAATGCCGTCTGTCTTGCAGATTTTGGTGACAGCGGCGTAGGATTCGTAGCCATTCCTCAAATTCCGCCAAGAAACGTCAACTGGTCCTCAAAAGGGAAACATATTCATCTGGCAAAAATCGCCTTTGAAAAATATTTCCTTCACAAATTACGTGAGGGAATTACGGAAACATTCTATGAAAAAACCCTTTTCAAGTTGCTTGGAATTGAAAAACTTAAAAGTATCGAATCGTAAAGCGTGATAGCTGTTTTGCTATTTTGGTCTCATTTGGATCTTCCTTTAATGAGCTTCCATTTATAGGGCAAAGAATCATTGAATCTTAAAACTTTCTCATAACATTGCACACAAAAAAACAACTGTAAACGAAGGTCTTTCGTCGTGATTGATCCCCGGATTGCCCAATACTGCGACATTATCGCCGGCATGCAAAAAGGTATTTTTGATTTTGAGCTGCCGGTCGGTCCGGAAGACGCAACCGGCCGACTCGGGCAAACGATCCAGGAATTGGGACGCGAGTTGAAAAAACAATTCGACCAGTTTCACCGGTTATGTGAAATCACCACTCAAATCAATGCCGGTTTGACATTAGACGAAATTTTGGACCGGATCTTTGAATCGTTTAAGCCACTGATACCCTATGATCGCATTGGATTTGCCCTGCTCGAAGAAGATGGACGGCTGATTCGGACACGATGGGTGCGATCCAACGCAGCCACCATGAATATAGCGCCGGGTTATACAGCAATCTTGGAACAAAGCGGTTTACAACGCATTATCGAGACCGGTCAGCCGCGTATCCTTAATAATTTGACGACATATCTAAAAGAACATCCGGAATCTGACTCCACCCGGCGTATAGTTGAAGAAGGAATGCGCTCCAGCCTGACGTTCCCCCTAATTGGGATGCACCATCCCATCGGATTCATGTTTTTTAACAGTATGCAATCTGACATCTACCTGAACAGCCACGTAGAACTTTTTCTTCAGATTGCCGGCCAACTGGCTATAATTGTGGAAAAGAGCCGGCTTTATCAGGAATTGGTCGAACTCAACCAGATGAAAAACAGATTCCTGGGCATGGCGGCCCATGACCTTAGAAATCCGATTGCTACACTCATGAACTATATCGAGTTTCTGATAGAGGGGCATCCCGGCAAGATCACAGAGAAGCAAAATAGCATTTTGCATAAAATGCATGGGGTCAGCGAAAAAATGATTACTCTGGTTAACGAGCTTTTGGATGTGAATGCCATTGAAGCCGGCCGGTTGGAACTTAACGCACTTCCAACAGACCCGACAGAATATTTGCAGCAGTGCTACGACGAAAACCGCGTTCTGTCAAAGGCCAAATCGATTGAACTGGCGTTAGACCTTGATTCGGATCTTCCTCTTGCTGTAATGGACCCTCATCGCATAGACCAGGTCATGGACAATCTTATAAACAACGCGATTAAATTTTCCTACCCCAACACAACCATAACCTTGCGAGCCCGCGTGCTGGATCAGGATGTCGCCATTTCCGTCCGGGACCAGGGGCAGGGGATCCCGGCCGAAGAGGTCGAAAAATTATTTACGGAATTCGGCAAAACCAGCGTTCAACCGACCGCCGGAGAAAAAAGCACCGGTCTGGGTCTGGCGATCGTTAAACGTATCGTCGAATTACATGGCGGCCGCATATGGGTGGAAAGCAAGGTCGGCACCGGTTCTACCTTTACATTTACCCTGCCGCAAGCGACCCGGACGGTTTAATTCAGTTTCAAAATCAAATTTAAAAATCTGCTGAAAAGTTTTCGTGAAATATCCGGATTAAATGGGAGGGACTATGGAAAAACATCATAAGTTTTCCATCTGGTATCTTATGCTGGGCATATGGATCGTGTTGATCGCCCAGCAATATATCGGCTCTTTTTTTGCCGTTGAAGTGATTCCTTACAGCCAATTTTTAAAGCTCTTGAAGGAAAACAAGGTTACCGAGGTAGCCATCACCGCCAACCAGATTCAGGGGAAGATGAAAGCGGACGGGGAAGCTGCCGGCAAGGAAAAGCAGTTTCGTACCATCCGGGTTGACCCGGAGACATCCAAGCTTTTGGAGCAGTACAATGTGAACTTCAAAGGTGAAATCGAATCCGATTTTCTGCCGCGGCTGTTTTCCTGGGTCGTACCGACGTTGCTGTTTTTTGGTATCTGGTTTTTATTGATGCGGCGTATGACGGGGCAGCAGCAGGGATTCATGACCCTTGGCAAAAATAAAGCTAAAATTTATATGGAAAGCGAACTGAATGTTTCCTTTGAAGATGTTGCCGGAGTGGATGAGGCCAGACAGGAACTGGTGGAGGTGGTGGAATTTCTCAAAGAACCGCAGAAATTTACCGAACTGGGCGGCAAGCTGCCCAAAGGCGTGTTGCTGGTAGGCCCTCCGGGCACCGGCAAAACCTTGCTGGCCAAAGCCGTGGCCGGGGAAAGCGGCGTGCCTTTTTTCAGCCTGAGTGGTTCCGAATTCGTTGAAATGTTCGTCGGCCTGGGGGCTGCCCGGGTCCGGGATCTTTTTGTCCAGGCCAAGCAAAAGGCGCCCTGTATTGTATTTATCGATGAACTCGATGCCCTGGGCAAGGCCAGGGGGTTCGGCGCCGTTGGCGGGCACGATGAACGCGAGCAAACCTTAAACCAGCTTCTGGTGGAAATGGACGGGTTTGACCCCACGGCCGGGGTTATTCTGCTGGCTGCCACCAACCGGCCTGAAATACTCGATCCGGCCCTTTTAAGACCCGGTCGATTCGATCGCCAGATCCTGGTGGATCGCCCCGATAAAATCGGACGCGAACAAATCCTGAAAGTCCACTTGAAGAACATCAAGGTTGTAAAGAACCTGGATATCGAAAAAGTGGCTGCCATGACACCGGGGATGGTCGGCGCGGACCTGGCCAACCTGGTGAACGAGGCCGCCCTTTTGGCTGTGCGCAAAAACAAGCAAAAAGTAAGCATGTCCGAATTTGAAGAAGCGATTGAACGGCTAATAGCGGGTCTTGAGAAAAAGAACCGGCTGATCAATCCCAAGGAAAGACAAATCGTTGCCTATCATGAGCTGGGCCATGCCGTGGTGGCGCTTTCAGTGCCGGATGCGGATCCTGTGCAGAAAATATCCATCATCCCCCGCGGAATTGCCGCCCTGGGCTACACGCTGCAGGTGCCGACCGAAGACCGGTTTTTGATGACCAAAAACGAACTTTTAAGCCGCGTCGCCACGCTTTTGGGCGGCCGTGCCGCCGAAGAAATCATGTTTGATGACATCTCCACCGGCGCGCATAATGATCTGTCCCGGGCTACCGATATTGCCCGCAGCATGGTCAAAGAATACGGCATGAGCAGCAAGATCGGCCAGGTCTATTTTGCCCGCAAAAAAACTGCCCAATTTCTGGACATGGGATTTGACACCACCGCTGAATACAGCGAGGCCACGGCCGAATTGATCGACGACGAGGTCCGGGAGATCATCAGCACCCAGTACGCCCAAGCCTTGGAGATCCTGCGCGGCAAAAAAAAGTTCCTTGAAAAAGCGGCACGGGTGCTTCTGGAAAAAGAAAAAATCGACGGCGCCGAATTAAAGGCCCTGATGGCCAAAGCATCATAATGAATATAATCAGTTGCATTAGATTACAGCTATCGGCAATTGAGTTCCGTAACATTTGTAACTTGTGTTTGCTATTCCCCGGTCCTTCCCGACAATTTAGGAGTGAGGACTTTAGCCGTAGTGTTCAGATTTCGTATCTTAGGTTTGAATTTTCTAAGACCCTAATAGTTGCGATTGGTTATCGTAATCTTGAACTTTTAAAGGCTGCCATAAAGCCATTGATGAAAGGTACCAGTTATCATTACATTGAGCTACCCAGATTAAATGCAGAGGAAACACAATATGTTGGATTAAGCTGATTCAATTTAATCTTTGTCCAAAATTTTCCTTATTCTTTGTGACAGATTCTTCAGAGTGAATGGTTTTTGGATAAAACCATCACAACCCTGTTCTAATATCTGTGTTGCCTGGTCATTGATGCTGTAACCACTGCAAAGAAGAACTTTTACAGTGGGGTTTATTTCTTTCAATTTACCATAAGTTTCACTTCCACCCATTTCAGGCATTATCATGTCAAGTAGGACTATACTTATTTCATCCCGGTTTTTCTTATAGATCTTGATAGCTTCCTTTCCACTTCTGGCTACCAAAACCTTATAACTCAGCTTTTCCAGCAACAGCTCTCCCACATCAACAATCATATCCTCATCATCTACAAGAAGGACTGTTTCTGTCCCTTTTAATATTTCTTGTTTTAATTCATTTTCCTCTATTATTTTCTTTTCTGAAGCTGGAAGATAGATCGCGAACGTGGCTCCTTCCCCTTTTTTGCTGTCAACGGTAATAAAACCCCTATGATTTTTTGCGATTCCATATGCAGAAGCAAGGCCTAACCCTGTGCCTCTGCCGATCTCTTTAGTAGTAAAAAAAGGGTCAAATATCTTTTTCTGGGTAGCCTCATCAATGCCTACTCCTGTATCGGTTATAGAAATTTTTACATATTTCCCAGGTTCAACATAAAAGGTTTTTATATAATTTTTATCAATTGTTATATTTTCTGTTTTAATGTAGAGATTTCCACCTTCAGGCATTGCTTGCCAAGCATTGACATAAAGATTCAAAAGCACCAATTCTATCTGTCCCTTATCTACCTCAGAAGCAAAAAGATTTTTCTCATATTTTCCTCGAATTGTTATTTCTTTTTTAGTACGACCAAACATCTCAGAAGTTTGCTTAATTAACTTGTTAAGGTCCATAGGTTTAACTTCATATTTACCGCCTCTGGCAAGCCCTAAAAGCTGTTTGACCAGGTCTGCCGCATTCTTAACATAATCTTCTATCCCTTGGAGGTGTTCAAAATGGGGATGTGAGGACGCCGTATCCATTAACATTAAAGATGTCCGCCCTTGTATTCCCATAAGTAAATTATTAAAGTCATGTGAAATACCGCCAGCTAAGGTGCCTAACGCTTCCATCCTTTGAGCATGGTGCAATTGGTTTTCAAGCTGCTTCCTATCATTTATGTCTCTTGCAACGCCATGCGTCCCAAGAAATTTATTTTCCTCTTCTGTGGCCGACTTGTCATATAAACCGTTTGATTTCAATTCAATTGTTAGTTGTGCATCTTCAGAATACTTAACATTGCCGTTGCCATTGCGGACTTTTAGTCTCAATTCAATTCCTGTAGCTGCACGATCGCCGGTTCTCCTTTCGGCAAAAACCCATTTAGCTTTCCCCAAATCATCTTCATGAACGATTATAGAATAGTGCTTTCCAACTAGCTGTTCAATTTTATAATTTAGAAGCCGCTCAACTGCATTACTAATAAACGAAAAATTTCCCTGATTATCCAAAGTATAAATTATATCAGGAGAATTTTGAACCAGAAATCTGTAACGCTTTTCTGAAAGCGACAATTTATTATTAATAACATCGTTCTCTATTTTTAATTTTTTGTGATCAAGACCGTTTTTTACTGTCATTAACAATTCTTCTGACTCGAACGGTTTCCTGATATAGTCGTAGGCGCCTCTCTTTAAAGCCCCGATTGCTGATTCAGTTGAAACATCTCCGGTGATAACAATTACCTGAGGATTCAACCCTTTTTTGTTAATATGATCCATAACCTGGAAACCATCTATATCCGGCATAACCATATCTAGTAAGACAAGATCAAAATCATCCTTGTTTAAATAATCTATAGCGCTTTGACCACTACCACATGTTTGCAATACATAATCCTGATCACTTAACAATGCCATCACGCTATTACGCATTCTGACGTCGTCGTCAACTATGAGAACTTTCGGAATAATAGGCATATTTATCTCCCAAGTCTATGATTGTTGGTCTTGAGTTATCGGAAAAACTATTTTAAAGCTCGCTCCTATTTTATCGTCATTCTCACAAGCAATGGTTCCTTTTAATTCTTTGACGTTACTATAAACAGTGGATAACCCTATTCCGGCATGTCCGACCCCTTTTGAAGTAACATTGGGTTCAAAAAGCCTTGATTTAACGGTATCAACAATGCCTGGACCATCATCTCTAATGGAGATCTGTAGGTGCCCTTGTGTGCTGTCGGCAGACGATTTCATTTCCGCATCGCTATAATTTGAAACATATCGGGTACTAATGTAAAGATTTCCTCCTCTGGGCATAGCTTCAACCGCATTCATGATAAGATTACTAAAAATCTGTTTCATTTTGTTTTTATCTGCGAGAACCATCGGAAGCGAAGGCTCTAACTTCAAATGAGTATTTATGTTAGGTCCTAACATAAGGGATTCCTGAAAAATTCTTATTTGGTTCGATAAAAGAGAATTTAAATCCAATGGGTTGTTAGACTGGGTTTCCGGTTTAGAAGAATCAAATAATTCACGCATGAGAACAGACACACCATTAATTTCATCATTGATAATCCGTATTTTTTCTTGAAAAGACTCATCTTCAGGCAGCCTGCCCCTCAAAACGGCAAGATAATTTTTTATGATACTTAAAGGAGTGTTCACATCGTGAGCCACCTTTCGAGCTATAGTTGATGTGGTGCTCGGACATACAGGCTCAATTACTTTAACCTTACTTTGTCTTACATAATTTGCATGAAGCGCCAGGGCCACCTGCTTAGTAAACATTAGTAAACGCTTTTTCACTTCCGACAAATTGGAATAACGAACTTCTTCCAAACCTAAGACTATTACACCTAGATATTGTTTGTATGCTGCCATCGGTAGGCACAGAATACCGTCTTTTTCAACTAAGCGGATGAGTTGTTCATCTACAATTGTAGGATCGTCTTTTACTGAATCGCTGAAAGAATCAAGGGGATTTCCCTGGAGAAGGGACTTCGCTAAAAGGCTTTTTCCTTTTTGCAAAGGGATTCTCACCTCATTAATTAGATTATACTGTTTGTTTGCCGATACGTTTTTGCCAAGCAAAATATTTCTTTCTGATTCATATAGAAAAATTAAAACATGTTTAATATCAAACAAAATATCAAGGCCTTGATGCACAACTTTCAGTATAGAATCTTCATCATGAGCTCCCAAAAGATTTTGAAGCGTACCCTGAAGCAACGCAATGTCTTTTACTTCCTTGACCAAACATTCTTGCTTTTTATAATCTTTTTCAGAAACTGCACTCCCTGACCCATCAATAGTATCAATATCTATGTCTAAAGATTGAGCTATCTGATTGACCTCTTCTTCGGCTTGGAGGGTGATTGCCTCTAACTCAGACAGCTCAAATCCAAAAATATTTTTTGCTATTCCAAACTTGTCCGCCATTTCTTTATTTGTTTCTGGGCAAAGGACATTTCCAACATATATTATCTTTACTAGAGGAGAAGCATCTTTGATCCTATCCAATGATTCATGGTGATAAAAAACCGCATCCGTCATAAATGATTGAAGGTTCCAGCGTTTGATCAGTCTAGCTCCAACTTCACAGTGTTTGGTACAATGACTTGCCCCTCCTGCCACTATCAGATCCTGCTCGTACTTCGATGACGTTAAAATATCAGCGTCTTTTCTCGGAAAATTTGTCCATAAAACTAATTTGCCTATATCGTGAAGAAGCCCTGCTAAAAATGCCTCATCAGGAGAAGCATATAATATCTTTTTAGCAATCAGCTTGGACAATATGGCACACATCAGAGAGTGCCTCCAGAAAACCTTCAACCCAAAAACAGAATCATTTTTTTCTTTTATAAAAATTTGGGTGCCTGAAGAGCTAATTACAATATTTTTTATTGCATTTTTTCCTAAAATTATTAGAGCCTTATCAATATCAGGCACCTTTTGAGAAAGTTCATAATTTGAAGAACTGACCATACTCATAACTTTGGCGCTTAAAGACGTATCTGTGCTGATGATTTGAGATATATCTTTAATCTTGCTTTCTTCATCATTACAGAG
>JAQBHK010000323.1:0-6094 GCA_032127815.1 Desulfobacterales bacterium | reverse complement strand
CTGTGAGCGTATCCGTGGGAGGCAATTTCATGACCGGCTCTTTTTATCTCCCTTATCAGGTCAGGATATTTTTCAGCCACAAAACCCAGCACAAAAAAGGTTGCCCGGACTCCTTTTTTGCCCAGCACTGCAAGTATCTTCAAGGTATTTGGTATAACCCGGCTCTCCAGGCGGGGCCAGCTATCTTCCGGAATCCGATCTTCTACCCCGCAGATGTGGTACCAGTCTTCTAAATCTACCGATAGGATATTATCAACCGTCATATTTCCTCTTTTTGAGGCGCAGCTTCATGTCAGGGTCGTAAAGAAAAGTCAGGGGTGTTAAAACCCTGGCAAGGGTCGGCAAAGGATCTTTGATCGAGACTATATCATATACCGTACTCGCATCCCAGAAGTGAAAAAAATCGGGTACCAGACGACTCCGCCGGGGATTATAAATAAAATGCAAAAGGTCTCCGGGCAGCAGCCAGCGAGATTTTTTCCCGATCTGGTAATGTTCGATCGGTTTCAAATTCTCACCGCGGGACATACGATACAAAAGATAAGGGAAATTGACCCCGGCCGCTATAGCCAGGGATAATGATCCCCAGAATCTCGGATTGATTTCCATCAGTTTAGGGCGCCCGTCACGGGGATCGAGCTTGAATTCAACCATGGCCACTCCGAACCAGTCCAGAGCTTTGAGAAGAGCCACTGCCATATCACGAATATCATCATATCTGACACTTTCGCGCAAGGTGCTGGCCCCGCCGGTTACCGGGTATTCTCGCAGCCGCTTATGGACAAAAGAGGCCTTCACCTCCCCTTGCTCATCCATTAAAATAGAAGCGCCGTAGCCTGGTCCTTGGCGGGGGATCATTTCCTGAATCATGGGAAAAGGAAATTGTCGGTGGATTGCGTGGTACTGCTCCATCAATTCTACCGGGTTTTCAGGGTAGGCGACTCCGACGGCACCGGAACTCATCCTCGGTTTAATTACAACCGGATATGGCAAGCCTGCTTTGAGTTCATCTAACTGTTTAGTGTCACCGATAAACCAGGTCCTGGGTGTGGGGATCCCCAGCTTCTTGGCCAAAAGCAGAACTTTGTCCTTGCGCCTGGCCAGACGCAGCTTTTCAAAAGGTACGATCGGCAGATAGGTTAATTCTGAAAAATCAGAATGATATCGGGAAATCAGGTCAAGAGTTTCATCTTCCATGGGAAGGAGCATTTGATATGAATGAGATGATAATCGGCGGTAAAGAAAATCCACAAATTCGGTCGGCCTGTAAAGAGGTGACGGATAGACGAGCGCTTTATGACAATGCCTGGAAAACGCTGCGGTTGCCAAGCGGGTGCTTTCACCAACCGTTACCCGGATACCCTGCTTCCCAAGGGCTCGAACTGCCGCCAGCGATTTGCGCCAATGCCCGTCCGTAATAAATACGTCAGAATTCATAACCATAATATATGAAACAATTCCGAAACTTGTTCAAGATGTTTTATCGCCGGCTCTTCCAGTTTAAGGTTGCACTCAAAGCGTTCATTTGTTAGATTTCCTCAAACTTTACGAATTCATCAAGGTTTACTTTATGGAGTTTAAGGATAAAAGAATCATCGTTACCGGCGGCACGCGGGGAATCGGAAAATCAATCGCCCTCTCTTTTGCGCATGAGGGCGCCTGGGTGGCGGCAAATTATTCTTCTGATGATGAAAGCGCTGCAACTACAGAGAAAGAGCTTGCCCGGGTAACCCCAAATTTCCGGATTTTCAAGGCCGATGTCTCTTCCCGGTCGGACGTTGAAAAAATGATAAAAACTATCATCGACGAGTGGGAACATGTGGATATTCTGGTTAATAACGCCGGAATTATCAATGATAAATTGCTTATGTTTCTCAATGAAGATGACTGGGAACGTGTCATTGATGTTAATCTTAAGGGAACCTATCTTTTCTCAAGGGCAATTATCAAAACCATGATTGGGCGCAAGTTTGGGCGTATCATCAATATTACCTCGCCGAGCGCGCTTCAGGGCCGGGCCGGGCAGACAAATTATGCGGCCTCAAAAGGTGGAATAATATCTTTTACCAAATCCCTTGCCAAAGAAATGGCTCGCCTGGGGATAACGGTGAATGCCGTCTCTCCGGGCGTTATTACTACCCCTATGACCGCAAATTTAAATCAAGAAATCAAGTGCGATATAACGGACAGGATCCCCATGCGCAGGCTGGGCCGGCCTGAAGAAGTTGCCGCAGCGGTTCTCTTTTTGGCTTCCCCGGAAGCGGCGTACATTACCGGACAGATATTGGCAGTTGATGGCGGCCTAACATAAATTATGTGAGGAAAAATTGGAAAACACCGTAAAAAATACAGTGCAATTGCGAGAATTTTTAAAAAAAATGATCATCGACACCCTTTTGCTGGAAGATATCACGGTTGCAGAAATTGAAAACAATGCCCCGCTTTTCCGGGAGGGTCTGGGGCTCGATTCCATAGACGCCCTTGAGCTGGTCGTGGCGATTGAAAAAAAATTCAACATTATTATTGAAGACGAGGATGTAGGGAAAACTGCCTTTGCCTCCATCAGTGCCCTGGCCAAGTTTATACAGGATGGATTTCAACCTGTACATTAGGTACCGAAATTGCTCAAAGAACACACATTAACATTGATGAGTTAGTGAAAAGGCAAATTCATCAGGTATTTAGTGTTTCGGTTTTTGTGTTTTGTTTGAAATATAAGATGATATACCGGTTCTATAGATCACTAAACACAAAACACTAAATACTAAACACACTCACAAAAATAGTGTTTATCTGACTTTTCACGAGACATCAAAAAAGATAATTTAAGGTGAATCAACACGTGAAGTGGATAGAGACAGAAGAAACCGTCCGTTTTAATGAGGTGGACGAATGGGGTATGGCCTGGCATGGTCATTACGTGGCCTGGTTTGAGGCCGGGCGCATGGATTTACTGCGGCGTTTCGATCTTATGCCGTATCAGATGGTTGAGCTAGGCTATATTGCACCGGTAATTCGCCTGGAATGTGATTTCAAGCATCCGGCAAAATGTGGCGACAGGATAATTATTCAAACAACCGTGGTCAAACCCGAAATTGCCGCCCTGAAATTTAATTTCAAGATACAGCTTAAAGCAAATCAAATCCTTCTTGCCCGCGGAGAATCGACCCAGGTTCTATTAACCAGCGATAAAAAGAAAATGATTTACAGCCTCAGCGGTGAACTCGAAAAGCGTATCAGCAATCTGGTAAGTTATTGCCGACAGGCATAAAGACCCGGATCCAAAGGACCAAGCTTTCCATCAATCGAGCAGTATCGTTCAGTTAAGGTGTCATATTTAACATGATGAGCACGAACAGTTCTATACGTGTGGCCGTCACCGGTCTTGGAATAATTACCGCCATCGGGGAATCCTTATCTGAATTTGAAGAAGGACTCTTTAAGGGGAAATGCGGAATAGGGCCGGTCTCGCTTTTTGACACCACCGGGTTTGCCTGTCAATTTGCCGCCCAGGTAAAAAATAAAAACCTGGAAACCGGCTTTGCCCCACGGGAAACTAAACGGATCTCTCGGTGTGATTTTTTGGGCCTGATCGCCCTGCGCGAAGCCTTGGCAGACTCAGGCCTGCTGCTTGAATCCTGTGACAGAAACCGTATCGGCGTCGTGCTCGGGGGCGGTGCCGGCGGCATGCGTTCCTGGGAGCAGTACCGGCGCACGGCATGGAATGGTGAAACCAGGCCCAAGCCATCTTTGCTGCTTCCCTTTGCCTGCTGTACTTTGACCGATCTGATTGCCGACCAATACGGGTTAAGCGGCTCGCGGGCCACCATTTCAACGGCCTGCTCTTCCAGCGCCACTTCAATAGGTTATGGTTTGGATCTAATCCGCTCAGGTGATCAAGACATTGTGATTACCGGCGGAAGTGAAGCCCTTTCGGAACTGACCTTTGCCGGCTTTAATTCTATCAGGGCCATGGACCCGGAATATTGCCGCCCCTTTGACAAAAACCGGCGCGGGCTGTCTTTAGGGGAAGGTGCGGCCATTTTGATACTGGAAAACTATGCCGGTGCTGAATCCAGGGGAGCCAAAATTTATGCGGAAGTGCTGGGATATTCCATTAATTGCGATGCGTATCACATGACATCCCCGGATCCGGAAGCCATGGGGATGAGCCGGGTGATGGCCGCAGCCCTCGATATTGCCGGTGTCCGCAAAGATCAAATCGACTATATCAATGCCCACGGTACGGCCACCCCCGTCAACGACCCCATGGAAACCCTGGCTATCAAACGCGCTTTCGGGGAATCGCTTGCTATGGATCTTGCCGTCAGCTCAACAAAATCTATGGTGGGTCATTGCCTGGGGGCCGCGGGCGCCATCGAGGCGGTTGCGACCATTCTGGCCCTTTACCGGCAGATTGTTCCGCCGACAATACATCTGGTTGCTCCGGATCCGGATTGCGATCTGGACTATGTTCCCAATAAATCCAGGAAACAGGAGATCCGTGCGGCCCTCAGCAATTCTTTTGCTTTTGGGGGTAATAATACATCAGTTGTTTTCGGCAGAGCCGGATAGGGTATTAAAAATGTCAGACATTGCTATCACAGGTATTGGCGTTATTTCGTCAATGGGTATTGGTCGTGAAGCTTTTTGGGAAACCTGTAAAAAGGCCGGGACCGGTATAAAAAAAGTCCGGGACTTTGAAACGAGCTCCTTTGCCTCCAATGTTGCCGGCTGGATCGACGACTTTGAGCCCCGCGACTTTATGCCCCCCCGAATCTATCGGCGTATGAGCCGAATTTCAAGGATGGCGGTAAGCTCCAGTGTGGAAGCCTTAAACGACAGCGAACTGGACGCCCAAGATCTGGATAAAGCCAGAATTGCCGTTATTCTGGGAACAGCTTACGGGAGCAGTTCCCGCGTGGAAGATTTTTTTGTAAGCCTTCTAAGGGATGGTCCCCGGGGCGCCCAGCCGTTTTTGTTTCCCGAAACGGTGCCCAATGCAGCTGCCAGCCATATCGCCATGTTTCACGGCATCACCGGCCCCAACAGCACATTTTGTCAAAACGAAATTTCCGCGGAAAATGCCATGCTGTATGCCCGCAATCTTCTTTTGGGAAATGTCGTCGATGTGGTCCTGGCGGGAGGAGCCGATGAGTTGTCCGCCATGCAATACCACTGTTATAATGATCTGGGCGCACTTAATAAAATCAAAATAAAGAACCATGAACCTGCCCATCCTGAACCCGGCGGCGGTCTTATCCTGGGGGAAGGCGCCGGGATCCTGGTGATGGAAAGGCTCGATTTCGCTGTTAAGCGGGGAGCCAAAATTTACGGCCTTTTAAAAACCGGGATATTGGCCGGAGGCGCAACTTCCTTGGGGCATTACGAAACCGATGGAGAGCAGATGGGACGCGCGATGATTATGGCAATGGAACAGGCCGGCCTGGGGCCTGATGAAATTGACCAAATCAGCGTTTCTGCCAACTTATCCGCCGAACTGGATCGCCTGGAGTATCGTCAGCTCAAAACAATTTTCCAAAATCGCATTAACGATCTTGCGGTTACACCGTTGAAGTATCTTATGGGTGATTTTGGAGGCGCCGGCATTATAAGGGCCGCCGCTGTTTTGATGAGCCTCTATCACCAGTTGTCCCTGCCCGCCTTAAAAGCTGAAGTTTTGAAGCCGGAACCACATGATGTTATAAAGTGGGATATATCTTCGAAAAGTAAAATCCAAACAGCCCTGATGACAACTTCCACTTTTGGCGGCGGGAGCAGTAGCCTGGTTTTTACTCGTAATTCTTGATCTTTATTATGTCCTGAAAAACCTGATCCTAGGGCCAAGTCGGAGATACCCGGCTCTGCCTTAGAGTTTTGTGTCTAAAATCACAAATTCCAAGCAGCAAATTACAAATAAACCACAAATTCCAATATTCAATGACCAAAACTTTACGGGACAAGATATTGTTTGAATTTTCGAATTTCGGTCATTGTTATTTGTTTGATATTTGATATTTGTCATTTGGGATTTAACTTGCTCAATTTGCAGGAAATCAGCCCCTTTCAAGGGCAAACCAAGGCTTGGTCCACC
>JAQBHK010000322.1:0-13954 GCA_032127815.1 Desulfobacterales bacterium | reverse complement strand
CCGCCCTCTCAGCGGAAAGGAAAAAAACCGAAATCTCTGTAACCTCTGCGGGCTCAAGCGAAGCGGGCGAGCAAAAGGAACTTGTCCGCGTCTGTCTGCGGTTAATGCAAAAGAAATTTGTGCTAAAACAACTCTTCCATGGCTTCCGCCACGGTCTTGATGCCTTTGAGCTCTATCCCTTTGACGGCGGCCATGCGCTGCAAATTGCTTTCAGGCACGAAACATCTTGTAAATCCCATTTTTTTTGCTTCCGCCACCCGGATTTCAACATGGCCGATGGCCCTGACCTCCCCGGTTAGACCGACCTCGCCGAAAATAATTGTGTCATTTTGAATCGCCCGGTCTAGAAAGCTGGATGCAATCGCAGCAACAATGCCCATATCCACGCCTGGTTCATTAATCCTGACACCGCCGGCAACATTTATAAAGATATCGTGTCCCATTAAATGCATGCCCAGTTTTTTTTCCATTACAGCCACCAGCAATGCAACTCTATTCTGGTCAATACCAAGAATAGTTCTGCGCGGGTTTCCGAAGCTGGTGCTGCTGGCAAGGGCCTGCAGCTCGACAAGAATCGGCCGTGTACCTTCCATACTGGCTGTTACGACCGATCCCGGTGTATTGACAGGACGTTCGGCCAGAAATACAGCCGATGGGTTGGTAACTTCCTGCAGTCCGCTTGCATTCATTTCAAACACACCGATTTCATTGGTCGATCCGAATCTGTTTTTTACAGCCCTCAGTATCCGAAACACATAATTGCGATCCCCTTCAAAGTAAAGAACCGTATCAACCATATGCTCCAATAGCCTGGGACCGGCAATGGCGCCGTCTTTGGTCACATGGCCGACTAAAAATATGGGTGTGCCGGTTTGCTTGGCCACGAGCATCAGCCGCACGGTTGATTCGCGAACCTGGCTGACGCTGCCGGGAGCTGAGGTCAGGTCGGGACTGAACATGGTCTGAATCGAGTCGATGACAAGCACATCCGGTTGTGTTGATTGCAGCATTGCCAAAATCGACTCTAAGTCTATCTCGGAGACCACCAGCAAGCCGGGGGATAGCGTCGACAACCTTTGGCTGCGCATTCTTATCTGTTGGATCGACTCCTCCCCGGATACATATAAGACTTTATGGCCCTCTTTTGACAGACCGTGAAGGGCCTGCAGCATCAAGGTCGATTTACCGATCCCCGGATCTCCGCCAATCAAAACAAGGGTTCCGGGAACAAGCCCCCCTCCTAAGACGCGGTCAAATTCTCTGATGCCGGTCTTTAAACGATTCTTCTTATCAAGTGTAATAGAATCTATGGGAACCGGAACCGCCCGGATCGCGGATAAACCCCTGGCAATTCCTTGAACCGTTCTTGTGGATACGGTTTCTTCCACAAAAGTCTGCCACTGGTCACAGTCCGGGCATTTGCCCATCCATTTGGGGGCCTGATAACCGCACGACTGGCAGGAAAATAATGTTTTTGATTTCTTTTTCACGGCCCTGCTCTATATGTAAATCTTATATCCTTTGACATACCGACACATAGCATGTCATTTATGAATTGGAAACTACTTAGTGCTCAAATGTATTTTTGGATGGGCACCAGGCTAATTTGGGCACTATTGACAATAAGCGGCGCAGCCGCATTGTATAAAATCGTAAAGCTATTTTATTCTTATGATCGATTACCACGTCCATACAGCGCTGTGTAACCATGCCGAAGGCGGCATGGAAGCATATATACGCAAAGCTGTCGAGATTGGCTTACAGGACATCTGCTTTCTGGATCATCTGACCTTGCGACCCGCCGAAACGAATCACTCAATGGCCCTTAGCGAGGTTCCTTTTTATTTTCAGGCCCTCCAACGCTTGAAGCAGAAATACAAAGGAAAGATCAAGATAAAAATCGGGCTTGAGATAGACTTTAATCCCATATACATTGATAGCTTAAAGGAAATTGCAGAAAGATTTTCTTTTGATGTCATTGGAGGCTCTCTGCATTATGCCGGCGACTTGAACATCGTCAGCCGTAGTTCCTCATGGAAACACGGCCGTCACGACCCGGATCTTGTATACGGTCTGTATCTTGAGCATCTTAAAAAGATGCTGGATTATAATTACTTTGATGTGCTATGCCACCTTGATCTTGTCAAAAAATTCGGATGGAAATCTTTAAGGTCCTTAGATAAAGATTATAATGAGATATTATCAACCATAAAACAAAAGGATTTGACTGTGGAAATCAATACGGACGGTTATAACCATCCGGCGCGGGACGTTTATCCGTCGTTTGATATTATCAGAAAATGCCGTGAACACGACATCAGTATCACCTTAGGCTCAGATGCTCACATACCGGCCAATGTCGGACAACACTATGACAAGGTACTGCCCCTGCTGATTGAAGCCGGATACCGTCACCTGTCCGTATTTGACAGGCGCAAACGCACTCAAGTTGCTATAAAAAAAATGTGATGAGCAATCACCACCTCTAAAAGGGTCTTTTATATCCCTCACAGAGCTCGCAGAGTACACAGAGGTAATTTTATATTAGACAGGATCTACAAGATTGACTCGATTTTTAATTTTTAGCCGTTTCCCCCGCTTTGCGGGAGAAACTGTGAAAATTATAAGTAAATCCTGAAGATCCTGTTAATCTGTCTAAACAAATAATAAATATATCCTATCATGAAAAACTTTTACAAATATCTACTGCTCATTAGTTATATGCTGCCACTGTTGTTGTCAGCCGAGCCTCCCGCCCTGGCAATCAACAGCGAGCCGTATTTTACAGCGCTTCAAACAAGGCTTATTAAAGACGGTTTTGACAAAGGCAGGATCAAGGAACTTTACGGCAAATCACAAGTTTATTTTGAAACAAAGGGCGTTTCTCGCTTTATAATGCATCGTGAAGCCACGCTCAATTATAATCAGTTTTCGTCACCGGTTTCCATTCGGAAAGCCCGTCAATATATGCAAAAGCATCAATCCATTCTCGTAAGCACGTCAAAGTCATACGGTGTCGACCAAGAGATTATTACTGCCATTATTCTGGTTGAATCACAACTCGGTAAATTTTTGGGAGGCCCCTCCACCGTGAACATGCTTTCAACCATGGCATCTTTGTACGATTCAAACGTTCGGGATATGTTTTGGAATGAAACTTTAAAATCGCAAAAATTATCAAGGAAAAGATACGAAAAATGGGCGCGGAAAAAATCTGGCTGGGCCTATTCCGAGCTTAAGGCATTTCTTAAATATACTGCCAGAGAGAATATTGACCCGCTGACCGTTTACGGCTCATATGCCGGAGCCCTGGGCATCGCCCAGTTTATGCCCAGCAGCATTCTAGCCTATGCCAAAGACGGCAACAACGACGGCCAGGTAGACCTTTTTAACCACGCTGACGCCATAGCAAGCATTGCCAGTTATCTGAAACACTTTGGCTGGCATACCGGGATTGACGAAAAAAGTGCTAAAAAAGTCATTTATCGCTATAACAAAAGCGATTATTATGTTGACGCCATATTAAAAATATCTGCGCTGTTGAAAGGTTAACATTGGATACTGCAACTATTTTTTTCTGGATGAAAATTGGCGTTGTTTTCTATTTATTCACCATCGCGGCAATCATCGATATTGCCCGCAAGGATTTCGGTTCTCTTGGCATGAAAGCGCTTTGGGTTGCGATTGCCCTGATCCCCTTTGTCGGGTGGATGCTTTACCTGATTTTTGGATTCAGAAAGGGCCAAAAATCGAATGTTTCATGAAAAATTTATCTTTGATTGCAAATGGATCAATCAAACTTAATAGAACACCGGATTAAAGTCAAACCAGCGACATTCCATTCCGGCGCCAACGATAAATCTTGAAACTCTTTGTAACCCCGTTAAGGCTGGACCTACGTTGCGCTCCGACAGGCAGCCAGAAATGCGTTCGCTGTGCAGTTCAAGCCTCGATGATGGGAATTTTATACTGTTTAAGATGATTGTCACGGGTGACAAGTGTCAGGCCTTCTGCTTTTGCCTGGGCGACAAGCATTCTGTCGAACGGGTCCCGGTGATATGCAGGAAGTTCGCTGATCATGTGGGCATGGTCGGCGGTAATGGGCAGCGTTTCGTATGGCTGTTGATCCAAAACGGTTCTAAAATCGGGAGGAATTTCAAGTTTTCCCAGCGCCTGTTTGATCCGTATTTCCCAAATGGTGGCGGCACTGATAAAAACCAGATTGCCGCCGTCTGCGATGGCACTCCTGGCCACATTGGAAAGCGTTGGATGGTCGTCGAGCCACCATAAAAGGACATGGGTATCGAGCAATAGATTCATTAGCCATCCATTCCGAACGCTTCGGCGACATCCCCGGGCAGGTCGTCAAAATCTGCGGCTATTTTTATTTTGCCTCGCAGAGCGCCGGGATGGCGAGTCTCTTCGCTGCGCTCATAGGGAACCAGTTTGGCAACAGGTTTGCCCGCTTTACCGATAATCACTTCGTTCCCAGCCAAGACCTTTTCAATGAGTGCCGACAACTGGGCCTTGGCCTCTGAAATATTGGTTATGTGCATGCCAAATCCCTCCTTACGGATCTAGTCTGACCAAACCAGACCAGAAAGTCAAGCTTTTGTTTCCATGTTTGTTTTAGCTATTAGTTGACATAGGGACTATAGGATATCCCTCATTCACAACACCGCACAGGAAACAAAAAATAGCATTTGACAAACACCCTCCATTTCTATATTCGATTCAGTACACTTTCTATTTCATTTTGTGGTCCCATCGTCTAGCGGTTAGGACGCTGGCCTCTCACGCCGGTAACCGGGGTTCGATTCCCCGTGGGATCACCACAAAAACATAACCCCCTGCTTCCCCTCCAAGGGATCAGGGGTTTTATCGTTCATTACTTCAAGAATAATAAATCGGCTCCAGCGTCAACTAAGCGATTCCAAAGCCCTGATCCTCTGGATTCCAGGCAGGCCCGTCAGAGGAATCGTCAACCCGCCCTACAGGCTTCTTCTTGTATTTGACTTGAACCCCGATCCTATCTCTTTTTCTCAACCGCACCGAAATCAAATTCCTCCAAATCCCGGATACTCTTTCCCATATTCGATTTTAAAGCATGTCGCCTTTGGAATTGGCACCTTGGTTCGCTTTCTTTCCTCGATGTCGATAATGCCGTATTTAGCGAATGTTTTCAGGGTCCGGGACAGATTGCTTTTCTTGCGTCCCGACAGATCTGCCAGCTCGCTGATGGATTGCGGCCGCTTTTTTTCGATCAGCTTCAGCAGTTCAACATTTTTGGTGCTGAGCACTTGGCTCATGGTTTCGATGGATTCAAACCATACCTTCGGCTCATTTTTTTTGAGTTGATATTTCCCGGCGGCAATGGCTATCGTAAATTCTTTGAAGTTTTCATACGACATGATGCCGACTTTAATTTCCTTAGTTTTCATCTCATCACCTTCAATCCTTTTTCCCTATGATTTGGTCCACAGCTTTCCAGAAATCAGTCAAAAGCTGAGTTGATGATATGAACTCATAGTGAGTTGCGTGTTCGAATTTGTGGATATGGTCCCATTCCACAATTCGACCTGCGAACTTACTCCTCTTTCTGGCCTTGATAGAATGGGCGTTGTCAAACCCGAGGATTCGGGTATTATTCTTGTCGTGCAATGTCAAAGAATATCTGACACCATGCGGAATTTGATCCGTCGGTGTGACCATCTTTGCATTGAACTTCACCCAATATTTCACATTCGGCCAAAACACCAGGCCGTCTAAATCCAGAAGCGTTTGAAGTTCATTATCTTCAAAATTCATCATAATTCACGCTTTAAATTATCATCGGATGATAACCATGTCAAGTTAACGATTTTAAAAACTGCTCATGGAAAGAACAATAGGCGCTGTATAAGTTGTTCCCGGTGCGCTTGAAATCGATGCTTCTGAGACCTTCTACAAAGTTGATAGTGGTAATGCTTGATAATGTTGCAATTATCAAAAAAGCCATGATATATTGGGATATCCAGAATTAATTCTGGATAGTAATTGTTGGATTACCAGATAAATATGCATGCAATTCATTGGACTCATCCATCTAATAATTAGGGAGTACATCAACCATATGATTCAGCCATACGACAATTCTACGCAGACACGCTGGGACCGCGGCGAGTTCAAGGTTCAACTCAATCAGTCCAATAATCCTCGTCCCATTGGGTTCTGTGACGGAAGCCCCGAGGACGTCACTGAGCTCCTCTCAATCGCCGAAGCCGAGGGCATTGATGACGTAAAGATCCATAAGAAGATCCTCAAGACCGGGCGCGAGATATGGACCTTGGGTGGACAAGGGAACCCCAGCGTTTAATAATTCCTTTTCTGTGATGCAAGCGGAAAACAGAAGAACTGTACAGTAGACAGCGAAGACTGGGTCGAAGGGAATGTACAAGATCGAGGCGATATTGATAATTTAATCTAACGCAGTAAAGGTAGAATACCAATTTCGATTAAAAATTATTGATTTGTAAGCAGATTAGTTATCAATAGACTATAAAAAAGCCATAAATTTTTTAACCTGCCAGCGCCCCAAATGTTTCAAGGTTTGGCGACCTAACCTTGATTTAATGGGGCGATAAAAGCAGGTCTGGACGATAGAATGGTTCAAAAAGTTCCGGGGACTCAAATGAACCAAACTTTAAACACGATTTCCTGACTGCTTTTTGACATCGCTGTAAAATCGCTTACGCAAAATTTAGCGGAAGCGATATTAGTCCTACCATCTCTCTCCGCACACTAATGTTCCGATGCTGGAATACCCCATTCTTTTGCAAGGACGGCTGCGGCCGGAAATGAGGATTCCAAACGTTTGGAATCTATTTATGCTAAAAAGATCGTCATCGTCATCATTGTGGTTGATTTTATATCAAATCAGCAAGTTAAAAACATGACGATCCTAATGACGATCTACCGGATAGACCCTGACTGTTTTCTGTCATCGCTGTAAAATCGCTGGTGCAGAATTCTGCACAAGCGATATTCGACCTGCACTGACCTTTCTCCGGTATGAATTTCCATACATACGAAAATTGTTAAATTGGCTGGGATAGAGGGTAAAGAAATATGCTTGTAAATCATCGTCCACGTCGTCCAATCGTCCAGGGTATTATAATATTAAGCAGTTAGAACGGGAAATAATTGGACGATCTAACTGATTTGGACGATCACGGCTTTCGATAAAAACAGGGGCGGTACTTTAAACCGCTTCCGCAGAATTCTGCGTAAGCGATATTTTATGATTTCCGTACGTACGGAAATTGTTAAAAGGATTGGATAGGCGCTGTGTCAATGGTCTGTCATCTTGTGGCTGAACCCTGGCTGTTAGGTGTTTCGAGACGCTGTTGTTTCTGCTAATAACGCTCTGTTTTCCTGTGGTTTTTATTGTGTTGGATAGACGATATGGCAGGTAGGTTATTACAGTTGGAACAAGATATAACGTCCTTTATTTACGCTGGTTTTAAATTTTACAGGAATTCCGGCTTTGCTGTAATCCCGCTTTCCGGGGTGCCTCTAACAAACAATAATGAATGTGGTGTTTGATTTTCTGTCGCTGGCACATTTTTTTGTGTTAGAAGCCAGACGGCTTTTTTGACGGCTTTTGACGGCTCTAAACGGCTTTTGGTGGATATAAATGCTTGTAAAATAAGGTAGAATGCGCTATGAAACGCCCTGTCAAGCCGGAGGTCGCGAGTTCAAGTCTCGTCACTCCCGCCAGCATTTTATTAAGCTCGTTATTTACTTAAGATAGCGAGCTTATTTTATTTCATGACCTATTTTGTTTATATACTTGAGAGCCTTCGAGACGGGACATATTATGTGGGTTCTACGAACGATCTACCAGATAGATTAGAACGTCATAATCAGGGGAGGTCAAGATATACCAAAGTGAAAAGACCCTGGATGCTGGTATTTGCGGAAAAATTTCCGGACAGATCCGCAGCCGTGAAAAGAGAACAGGAGATAAAAAGACGCAAAAGCAGAGATTACATAGAAAACTTGGTTAGAGCGTCCCGTCATGCATGACGGGAAGGTCGCGAGTTCAAGTCTCGTCACTCCCGCCATAATAAAATCAAGGGGTTTATGATTATTCATAAACCCTTTTTTTTATTGGTTCAAAATCAATGCCCAACAACATTTCCAACCACCACATATCAGGGGGTGTTCGTGTTAATATCACCCTGAAGAATCATAGCGTCTTCAAGTATGATTTCCAGCTTTGCAAGGAATACCTCGGACAAACCCAGCAAGCTGGCTTCCGGCGTCGCCGCCAGGATGATGGAAGGGTCTTTGGAAAGACCGATTCCCAGCTTGTTGCAAGCCTTGTTTGCCAGGCTGACAATGATCAACAAAATGTCATTGGGGTCTACATCTTCGTAGTGGTGCTCATGGACAACCTTGCAAAACGACTCCGGGATATTCCAGCTTTTCAAGAGCAAATATCCGTGTTCGGCATGAAAATTTTCCATAACTTCATACAAAAGCTCATTTGAAGGTCTTAGTTTCTTCTTGCCGGAACGCGTAATGTTTTCAACGACTGTGATAAGAAGCAGCTTGCCTACGTCATGCAGCAGACCCGCTATATACGCTTCATGCGCCAGCGCTTCAAAACCGCATTGCTTGGCAAGCCAATGCGTACCAATGGCGCATCCCATGGAATGCAGCCAGAGCTTTTTTATCAAGCTGCCGCAGAATGCATCAAGAAAACCGACGTCGTCGTGTTGTAACAAGAGCAATAAAAGCTCACCGGTACCCAGGCGAATAATGGCATTGCGGATGGTGGATATCTTTGTCAGGCCTTCATAAAATGCGGAATTGGCTGCTTTCAGCACCTGGACAGTTAAGGCCGGGTCTTGGCCGATAAGCATTGCAATGGTACGAAGATCCGGATTTTCTTTAGCAACTTCCTTCTGAATTCGCTGAACGGAAGCATCGAATATGGGAAGCACGGTTTCATCGCTTTGCAGGTGTTCCTGGATTATGTCGAGAAATGATTCCTTGGGCCGCATCCTTATCCTCCTATCAGTCGCCGCAATTCAGAGAGAGGCCTTGCCTTGTGCAGGCGCGGCAGACACCGCAGGACTTCTGCAACCGTTGTAACCCCCTTGGCAGCTTTAAAGATGCCGTCTTCAAAAAGCGTCACCAGACCTGTAGTCTCAATGCTGATTTGGCGGATCTGGTGGCTCGTTTTGCGTTCGAGAAGTCCATCCCGCACCGCTTCGTTGAGAAGCAGCATTTCAAAAGCAGCGACACGGCCCTTATAGCCCGTATGCCGGCACTGGGAGCAACCACGCCCTTTTTTTAACTCGGCGCCTTGCAGATCTTTGGGAGCGTAGCCTAGGCGTAGAATTTCAGACGGAGTTAACTGATACGGCATAGCGCATGCCGCACAAACCTTTCTCATCAGCCGCTGAGCCAGCACACACACGACAGTGGAGGAGATTAAGAAGGCGTCGATGTCCATATTCAGCAGCCGGACAAGTCCGCCGATGCTGTCCTCGGTGTGAAAAGTTGTCAGGACTTTATGCCCCGTGAGTGCAGCCTGGACAGCGACTTCTGCTGAATACGAATCTCTGATTTCGCCGATGACGATGATGTCCGGATCCTGGCGAACAATATGGCGTAACGTTTCTTCAAAGGTAAGATTGATTTTGGGATTGATAGAACACTGAGCAATCCCTTCAATAATGTATTCCACAGGCTCTTCAGCTGTGATGATGCTGGTCTGGGGCTTATTGAGATAGTTGATACAGCTGTAAACCGTGGTGGTCTTACCCGAACCGGTGGGTCCTGTGACGATGACCACACCACTGGGACTATCAAGAGCTTCTAGCCGGAACCTTTCAACCATGCGAGGAAACATTCCGACATCTTCAATGTTAAGGAGTTCGGCCTGCCGATTGATAAGACGCAGCACGATCTTTTCACCGTGAACCGTAACATAGAAAGAGGCCCGCATATCCATGACTTCGTCGCCATACTCGAAGAGCAGACGGCCGCCTTGATGCCTCCGCCTTTCTGCAATATCCGCCTCGCACATGATCTTAATCCGGCTGGTAATTCCCGGGATGTACTCCAGCGGGTAATCCTTGTGTTGAATCAGAACACCGTCCGTGCGGAAGCGAATCCGTAATCGATCCTGCATCGGCTCTAGGTGTATATCGCTCACATTTTTTTCGTGAATAGCCGCCAGAATAATGGAATCGACAATTTCAACTATCGACTCTCCATCCCGGCCGGTGTTTATGCTGCAGGCCTTAGATTTGGGCTGGAGTCGGTTGAGGGCTTCGTGGAGCGAGCTTTTGGTTGTGATAGCGGGAAGAACCCGGTTGCCAAAGACTTTGTTGGCTTCATCAAGATCGCGATGGTCTAAGGGATCCGTGAACGCGACCAAAATCTTGTCCGCTTCCCTGCGAATGGGGATAAAGTTGTGAGCTTCATACAGCTTAAGCGGTGCTTTGGAAAACAGCTCACGATCGATTTCAGTAAACGCCGGTTCGACAAAGGGGAATCCCAGCTGCAGAGATAAAACTTCGATCAGTTTATGTTCATCGATAAAGTGATGGCTAATAAGAATTTCACCAAGCTTTCTTTTGGTTTTTTCCTCTGCCTGCAAGCTTAATCCGGCCTCAAGGTCAGAATGACCGATAAGCCCCAATTCCACCAAAAGATCGCCGATACGTACCTCGGCAAGATTTTCCCGAATCGTTTTCCTGATCTGTTCGTCAGTGGCGTAATCGAGTTCTTTGATAACCTCCAGCATAGTTTTAGAAGTGTGGATTTTCGATTGTACACGTGCAGCATATTCGATCTGCTTTCTGGTCAGGTACCCTTTCTGCAGAAGAATGCCTACGATTTCGCCAAAACTGCTAGAGAGTTTTTCTTTGAGCTTATTATTGCCATTCTTGGCTGTTGACAAGTTGTTCCGGGGCTGCAATATGTCTTTCCTATTGTTTAAGTTAATGTATCGTAAAAATCACTTCACCTTGCTTGAAGATGATCATTATTAACGAAGGTCCTATCCAAAACTTCAATATGCACAAATCATGCCGATAACCATGAAGACGGAGAGTGATAGTAAATACAAAACAAATCGCATAGTTAAAGGCCTTAGCTTTTTATAGACAAGGAGATATGCCTTGTCGTCAAGTCCGGAGTCAAAATTATGACACTTGAGAGATGATGTTTGACAGTGACATTGATATGGTAAATCTGAGAAGGAGTTGTTTTGCCGTTAATCCAAACCAAAACCGATAACAGTTTTGGGTCAAAATTGTTCCAGTGGCAAAAAGAAAAACGGGCCATATGGATAATGACCCGTTCATTTTTGGAAACAGATACATATAAACATAAACGATACGGAGGAAAAAGCAAAAGTCACTGGACCCTGTTTGAGAGAATGATCGGGATCTTTGGTCTGTTTTTAAAAGCGACAAGCTTATACCAAAGGGGTTATCGAAACGCAAAAAATATAGTGGTAAATGAAGTCGAAACCTGTTTTTCCGATTTGCCGGAACCTTTCTGTGGATATAAAATTCTTCATTTAACGGACCTTCATCTTGATTGTTATAAAGGAATTGAAGACATCATCTGTAAAAAGATAGCAGACTTAACATATGATCTGTGCGTTTTGAGCGGAGATTATAGAACACCAACCAAGGGCGGCTTCAAACAAATTTTAAATCCGATGAAAAAGCTGGTAGGAGCAATAAAAGCGCAAGACGGTATTTTGGCCACCCTGGGCAACCATGACACATATTTAATGGTCGGTTTTTTGGAATCGATAGGAATAAAAGTATTAGCCAATGAAACGGTTGCGATAAAAAGAGAAAACGAAAAGATTGCAGTCACCGGAATAGATGATCCATATTATTATTACACTGATCAAGCTGCGGTTGCTCTGGAGGAATCGTTTGAAGGCTTCAAAATTGTCCTTATCCATACTCCGGAGCTGTACGATATCGCAGCGGATAACGATTACCGTTTATATCTATGCGGTCATACCCATGGCGGTCAAATCTGTCTGCCCTATGGGATACCGCTCATTACACATGTATATAATGGGAAAAATTTTTATCGAGGATTGTGGCGCCATTCTAATATGCAAGGATATACCAATCAAGGATGCGGCACCGTAGGAATTCCTATAAGGTTTAACACCCAAAGTGAAATTGCGCTTGTCACCTTAAAAAGAGACTAAGGGTTAGCGCAAAATATTTGCGATTGCCTTACACAATTTTCAATGTTATTAATCTTATAGTGCCGGTTGGGTCAGGCTGGCATCCTCCAATTACGATATTACAGCATGGATAACACAAGGAACACCAATAAGGATATTTTGTTAAATCGAAATGTAATATGAAAATCCTTGTCGCTGAAGATGAAAAGACTTCCCGGATTCTGCTCGAAAAGATATTGGCCAAGTGGGGTTACGAGGTAGTATCAGCTACAGATGGGCACGAGGCATGGGAAAAATTGCAGAGTGAGGATGCGCCCAAGCTGGCCATTTTGGACTGGATGATGCCTGGTATCGAAGGCATTGAGGTTTGTCGAAAGCTTCGCCAACAAGAGCAAGGTGATGAGCAATATACCTATGTTATTCTGCTGACCGCAAAGGATTCAAAGGAAAGCATCATCGAAGGCATGGAAGCTGGTGCCGACGACTATATCGTCAAACCCTTTGATCAGAATGAAATGCGTGTGCGCATCCGTGCCGGTCAGCGCATCGTTCGGTTACAGTCTGAACTGTTAGCAACCCAAAAAGACTTGCTGCGGTTGTCGAGAATTGACCCACTGACTGGAGTGCTAAATCGTCGCGCGATTTTATCGCAGATTGAAATCGAGCTTGCCCGTGCTCAAAGAGAAAACACGAAGCTAAGTATTTCGTTGCTTGACATCGATCATTTCAAAGAAGTAAATGACACATACGGTCACACGGTAGGCGATGTCGTGCTTCGGGAGTGTGTAAGGCGGATCGACGCGGTTACCAGGACATACGATACTTGTGGGCGATTTGGCGGAGAGGAGTTCCTGATTGTCATTCCAGGAGCAGCAGAGCAAGAGGTTTTCTCAATAGGTGAAAGGCTTCGTTGTGCGGTTAATGAGCCTGAGATATGTATAGACGGATCAAGCGTACGTGTCACGGTCAGTCAGGGCATGGCGACGTGGGACGGAAACGAGAATATAGATAATTTGATTGTGCGGGCTGATAAGGCTATGTATCAAGCCAAAGAGAACGGCAGGAATCGTGTTGAATTATCACAAGATCAATAAGTTCAACACGAAAGAGATGTTGTTGAAACATGGACGGTTTGATTTTATCAAGGTGAAATTAGTTGTGACGGAGACTAACTAACAAAGGAGGGAAATGATGACCAAGGCTGAATTGATTGAACAAATATCGAATGATGCCAAAATCACCAAGGTTGCGGCCGGTGCTGCTCTGGAATCTTTTACGGTAAATGTTACCAAGGCGCTTAAGAAAAAGGATGGCAAGGTAACACTGGTGGGCTTTGGAACTTTTACGAAAGTCCGCCGGAAAGCTCGAAAAGGTCGTAATCCTCAGACCGGGGAGCCGCTCAAAATTAAAGCGAGCAATGCTGTAAAATTCAAAGCGGGCAAGAAACTGAAGGAAGCCATCTAGTCTTTGTGCTTAAATGTGTATTAACCACTACCTGCTAAAGCAGGTAGATTTCTGTTCCGACTGAAAGTCAGTCAAAAGGTGCTTGGACGAATTAGGTTCACCGTTCTGGGTTCTGCGCTCAATGTTGAATCTTTCAACCCTGAACCTCTGAACCCTAGTCGCCTACGGCGCCGCCAAAGGTTTATCCGCCTCAGGAGGGCGGGTAAACCTTTCAACCTTAAACCTTAAACCGCAAATCATCATGATGCTAAAGCTGTTCGCCTGAAGGCG
>JAQBHK010000321.1:0-4188 GCA_032127815.1 Desulfobacterales bacterium | reverse complement strand
CTGGAAAGATTTTGTCACGAAAACGGCGAAAAAGATTTACAAGAGCTGACATCTGATGAAGTTCTGGATTTTCTGAATGGCATCACTGAAGGCAAAAAACCGCAAACCAGAAAGACGAGATTTTCACACCTCACATCCTTTTTCAATTTTACCAAACACAATGTTGACCAAAGTTTCCAAAACCCTTGTGACAGCCCGATAATGAAAAAGATGTTCGGGGCTAAAGCGTTAGCGGCTTGGGATATCCGGGAAAAGGAAATTGTTGATGAAATAATTTTCAAGACTGACATACAGAGAGACCGTCTTATGCTCGAACTAATGGCTCGCGGTGGCATGAGGATCGGTGAGGTATTGAAGCTTACACCGAGAGATGTTAATGACCGGAAACTAATCATCAGAGATCCCAAGAGCGGTAAAGAGAAAGAATTCATATTCATTCCGCAGAAAATTGCCGATAGGCTCAAAGATTATATCAGGGAAAACGCCATTCAATCTGAGGAGCGCATTTTCCCGATATGTTATGAAACTGCCAGGTCAATAGTCAGGAAGGCTGGCGAGAAGGTTGGAGTACGTTTAAGACCACATGATCTGAGGCGCCACGCTGCGACTTTTGCGAGCCGTAGCGGCGTACCCCTTGAAATTGTTTCAAAAATAATTTTACGGCACGCGAATCTTTCAACCACACAGCTTTATTTGGGAAAAATAAGTGATGTTGAAGCGATAAGGTGGATTGAAAATATTCATGGTTAGTAAGGATAAAAAAGTCAGGGTGAATTTGGAAAATGGATTCATCCTGACAATTCATCCCTCTTTGATACGTTTCGATTATCTCAGAAAATCAGATACTTGATATTGGGTCATGATTGCAGGTATCTGGTGTCTGTTGAAGATTTTGTTTTCTAATCTAAAACACCAGGGGGATAGCTTGGACATACGGTAGAATATGACAAGTTAAAGACCCTCGAACCTTCCAGTCTTCTGGTGGCTTTTTTCTATATAGCTATTTTGAATTACCAGTCAGTTGGAATGCTGCCCAATAGTATGGATGGTCATATTTCTTCTTCGTTTGCAATTGTGCCTGCCTAAGGGCTTCTCGCTTATCGAGTGTTTTCATGTTGGTATAAAACATTGTCATAAGGTCGGCGGTTGCGAGGTCATCTACCCTCCATAGGCTTGCCACAATGGAACTACTTCCAGCATAGAGGAATCCCCGGGTTAGCCCTATGATATCATCACCATTGGCAATCTTACCCAGACCTGTTTCGCAGGCACTGAGGGTGACAAGATCCGCGTCCAGTTCGAGCGAGTAGAGTTTGTCGGCCGTGAGCATCCCGTTCGATCCCTCCTCCGGAGAAAGGAGCAGGGCGGACTTCAGGGGCGATGCCGGGTCAAACCGGCCGTGGGTGGCAAGATGGATATAGCTGAAGCTTCCGGCGTACTTTGCAAAGGCGCCTACGGTTGCGTCTTTACGAAGCAACACCTTTGAATTCAATTTTATTTTTGCGACATCCAGAGCCTCCTTCTCGGCAAATGCAAGGTCATAACGGGGATCGCCCAGATCCGGATTGCCGAAAACGAGAATGCCCCCCATTTTGTTTGCCTTTTTTGATACGAGATACTTCATTGCGCTGGCACTGGGCATGACTCGGATGCTGTACCTATCAATCAAAAAATCCTTTCCATCATGCAGGGCATTGAAGGGAAGGTAATGCAAAGCCCCGTGGGATACGATGGTGAGGTTCTTCCGGTTCACTTGCAATTCGATCGGTTTGAAAAGCCGCGCATAAAGCCGTCTCGAGCTGTCCATGAACCTGATTGAGCCCGGGTCTTCCAAATATTTCCGGAACTCCTGCACATCCTCCATTAGGCGTTCGCTGTCCAGCTTTGCAGCATAGAGTCTGCCGTCCGAAAGCACAAAGGCATACAGGTCTTGATCACGGTAGTAATACTCGACCAGCGCCTCTTCTTTGGGAAGATAGGTCTGAAGTTCTGAAATTGGCTGGGAAGTAACTGTAATAAAAGAAGCCAGTTCAGGGGCTTTATCTATCAGCTCTTCGCGGATCTTAATCTGTACACCCCGGGACTTGCTCTTATCGATGGTAACATCCTGGATGATTGCCTCCGCCTCGGCGGAATCGTTTATCGCCAGCGCGGTTCTTATCTCATTTTTGTCTCCGCCCTTGACGGCAAAATCCTTCTTTGAGGCCAAAAGATCGACCAGCGCCCGTGACTTGGCCCGCTCCACATACTCAAAAGCTCTTTCATACTGTCTTTCATGGTAGAGGGCCTGCACCAGATTGAAATAAAGCGCCTGCTTGTCGCCAACGAAACCGATCTTGCTGGATTCCGTATTGATGGTCGATCTCTGCTGTTCGACCACCTCCACCGCCCTGCAATAGTAATCGATGGCGTCTGTGAATTTTCCGTCCTTTTCGGCAATCTTGCCCCGGTCGAACAATATCATCCAGTAGATTTCGCCGTTGTCTCGGGTTTGCGGCATATTCAGAAGCGCGTCGTATCCATCGCTGGCCGTGCGTAAGTCTCCTGTTTCCATCAGGCACTTGCTCAGCATGAACTTCCTGGGAATCTCTTCATAGACGGCCAGGCTCTGGCCGTGCATCATGGCGCCGTAAAATAAATCGGCGAGCAGCACATGTGCCGTTGGATCACTCTGCCGAATCGCTTCAAGGGCCTTCTGGAAATCGTTCAGAGCAACGTAAATCTTTGCCGTAATGAAGTTTCTGCTTGCCTTCATGACGGGATTAATGATGTTTAAGCGATCCAACCGAGCCACCATCTGCAGTGCCTGCTTCGCTTCCCCATTCAGGCCATAGGCAAGGCCCAAGGTTCCAAGGATGCGGATTTGAGCAAAGCGGTCTACAAAGAAATAAGCCTTTTTCGCTTCTTCAACAGCCTTGGGATATTGTGCCAGATCGATGTACGCTTCGGCTCTGAGAACATGGGGCAGGTAGCTGATGTCCCCCAGCATCTCCTTGTTATTTGCATACCGCGATCTGGCCATACCTCCCAGAACAGGGGAGTTTTTGGCAAGTTCATCCAGATCAGTAGAACTCTTATCGCCCCGCTTGATGTTCTGCTCCAGTCGATCGCAGCAGTCAAAAAGCCGGTCGTAGCTTTTCAATCCCGCGTAGGAGATACAGAGCACCGTTAGTTTCGCCGAACTGGCATGGCCGGTCTCTCTGATTTGCGCCTCTGTTATTTCCCGGGCTTCCTCATATTTGGCCGATGCAGCCAGGCGCTCGCGCTCCGGCATGCTGCCGTACACGCAGCCAAACAACAGGAGTAGGCCGGCAATGATGATCAATCTTGTCGCAAATCGCATAGGGAACCCTGAACAAATTTTGCTTTACGGTGTCTTTTTTTGTAATTGCCTGATTTGGGGCTGGCTTGTTAATTCCTGTGCCCAGGTGCCGACTAAAGATGTCATGGATTCGGGAACGAATTCCTGCCAAAGGCCGGTGAAGCTCGATCTCTTTGAGGTCTCTCTGCTTCGCCATATTTCCCGGCGGTTTCCATCCAAAGCCCGGATATTACCTTTTACAATACCATATGAACCGGGATTTCCCATACAGCCGGCTTTATAGATGTATTCCGTCATGTCGGCTTCGACCAGAATATCGAAAGCATCTGCCGCGGGTTGCTTGACGACCGTTAAGTCCTCAAATACCTGCTTTAACGTCCCTTCAACCGTTTCCGCAAATATCTGCCCGAATTTTCCCGTGACATTCATCGCCAGGCAACCGCTGCTTACGTCGGTCGGTTGTGTATAATTCCGTGTAGAGTCCGGAATATACAACGCTGCCTTTAATGGCAATTTATCAAGGATCGAGGCATCGGGGATCTGCGGTCTGACATTGGCCAGATCCGCGTAATAGGCGCAGCTGAAAAGGGTTGCAGACATTACAATCGCGAACGATATCATCACCGCGATGTTCGTTAAACGTCCATACCTATACATAATTCCTCCTAAAGAATTCTGTCCTCAATAATGGGAAGTTGACATTTTTCAGACTGAACAGACCCAATATACTTTGTTTGATAAGGCTTTGCTTTTTGACGAGTGTGTTATTGAAAATTTATGCATGTGTGTCGAACCTAAGTAACCCGCAACATATGGAAAACCATCCATTGTGATGTGAATTAAGACGTATTTATCAGGGGTTGAAT
>JAQBHK010000320.1:0-6118 GCA_032127815.1 Desulfobacterales bacterium | reverse complement strand
GCAGAATGATCGGATGTAAGACACTCCAGATTAGAGTTTCTCCAGCGGTAAATGCGGCTGTCTCCAACGTGGAACCACAACATGTAGTCTTCTTCCTTGACCGCAACCAAACCGACAACAGTTGTGCCCATAAACCGTTTGAGTTGAGCTTCCTGGTTGCGGGTGTACAATATATAATTTGCTTCGTCGACAGCCTCCCCAGCCAAAGTGGAAAAACAGACGACTTCAGCCGGAACACCTTCTACTTTTGTTATGTCCATAAGTTTTTCCTGAACAACTTCCGGCTGAAGGTATTCCTGAATGACCTGGAGCGCGGTTTGGCTGGCCTCTGCACCCCTTTCGTGCCCCCCCATTCCGTCGGCAAGCAGCAAAAAGGTTCCGGCCTCATCAAGAAATATCGAGTCTTCATTCTCGGATCGAACATTCCCCGTATCTGAAATTCCTGTGGCGACAATCCGGGCAGCATCTACCTTGAAATGTATCTGTTTGTCAGATTTCATATTTTTCTCACGCCAAGTTAATTTTATATTACATATACACTATCAATGTTGATTGTCAACTGCTATCAGATTTGTAATCGTTCAGCCAAAACGACACGAAGACACCAAAATTTATAATACTAACTTGAATTGTCCGATTGGTTTTAATTGATAAGGTTTATAATAGCCTGCCCAGTTAAATCTGAAAGCTATTTAACCGGAGTGCCTTTGTGGCTTAGTGGCTGAACTGTTACGATTTTATTTTGAGAACTGAATGTTTCTTGACAAATGCTGAATTAAATCATATGAATATAAATTCGTTAAACCGCCCCAGCTACGTAAATACAACTCATACTAAAAGAAATGGAATCTGATGACCGCGCAAAAATCGATTAAAACTATTGTTTCCGTTTTTTTGTTTATTTTACTGGCAATCCTGGCCTCGGAAGGATTCTCTGCCCTATCAAAAAGGAAGTCAACAGGTAAAAATCATGCGCTCATCATCGGAATCAACAACTACGCAAACTGGACTAAATTACAAAGTCCTGCAAAAGATGCTGAAGCGATTGCCGACGTTCTGACCCGAAAATATAATTTCAGAAAGTCAAATATCACTGTTTTGACCGATAATACCAAAGAAAAACCGACCCTGATAAATATTCTCACCAGCCTGGGGAAATACACCAGCGAGCTCACCGAAAAAGACAATCTTTTTGTATTTTTCTCCGGGCAAAGCACGGAAGACGAAAAGGGTGAAACGTACTGGATTCCCATTGACGGCAAAAAAAATTCGCAATTCACATGGTTGAAACATTCGGCTCTTGTCGAAGAATTTTTTACTTCTGAAAATTTCAAAGCCAAGAACCTGTTGATCATCACCGACACCCCCTTTAAACGCCAACTTATCAGAAGATATGAGAATCCCGTAACGCTGGACAATCTGCGGTATGAGGAAAAAATTTTAGAAGCAGCAACCAGAACTTCCCGGGAAGTCATTGCATTCGGCGATCAACACTGGCCCGGAAGCAATAATACAAATGGAATGGGCCTTTTTGCATACTATATACATAAATTATTATCGGAAAACGATTTTGAGATTATCGATTTTGAAAATCTTATTTTTCTTTTTGATGATGCCGTCCCGTTTACCATCGCCAAAATTGCGGGAACAAAGTTGCAGGCCGGCCGGCTGCAGACACCCTTGGCCCAAAAAGGCCAGTTTGTTCTCGCCAGGATGGCACCTTCGTCGGTTGTCGACATCATAGATGCGGCTGTAACCCCGGAAAAGGGCTATCCGGGTGAAAAGTTCACGGTAGCAGCCAAAACAAATGGAGCGGCCAGTGAAGTTTACCTCGAAGTTAACGGCAAGAAGCACTTTATGCAGGGATCAGGCACCGAGTGGCAATACAGCCTTAAAATCGACAAGCTGGGGAAAACCCCATTCAGAGTAGCTGCAATCAACCCCAATGACATTGAAGGCAAACCGGGCGAAGGGCTAATTACGACAATAAAATCGCGGGCACCGGTCGTCAATGTAAAGCAAGTTAGCGTAGATCCCAAAAAGGGCTTTGGAGGAGACAATTATCGTTTCACGGCTACGACGGAGACTCCGGCCACCGTCGTCTATTTGGTCGTCGAAGGCAAACGCTTTAAAATGAGTGGTTCCGGCACCAACTGGTCCCTGGCCCGAAATATCGATCATATTGGAACCGTCAATTTCTCCGCTGTCTCTGCCAATGTAGATGAAATCGAAGGCCGTCCCAAAGAAGGAACTATTTTGCTGGAAGCCGGCATCAGCAACGTCGTTGCAGTCAAGCCGAAGCCTGAAACCGGCTATGCCGGTGAAGAGTTTATAATCAGCGTCGAGACCGACCGGATTGCCGCCGGCGTCTCCCTTCAAATGGACGGCAAATCTTATCCCATGGAAGGCTCCGGCAACAGCTGGCATTACAAAAAACTGATTCCCGATATCGGCACCAAACAATTCACCGTAATCGCCCAAAACGTCAAAGGTCAAACCGGCAGTGCCCTCAGCGGAAAAATAGTGACCAAGAAAAGCCCGCTGGCCATACCTGATGTTGCAACTGTTGACGTAAATGTAGTCAGCCCCGGCAAAGGATATGCCGGAGACAGCTTTGCCATCAAGGTCAACACCTCGGCAGCTTCAGATAAGGTTTATGTCGATATCGACGGCAAGCAGTTTGCCATGCAAGGTGCCGCTACCCAATGGAATTACGTAGCCCGCATCGACAAACTGGGTCTCAGCAAGTACAGCGTAACTGCCCGAAACAAAGACGGGGTTCAGGGGCGGCCCAAAACCGGTGAGATAAAAACCACCAAAGAACCAGCCCTGACGGTCAATGTCATCACGGCGCAAGTCAGCCCCACAACGGGAGATTTGCAAAAGAAATTTACATTTTCCGCCAAGACCGACATGCCTGCTCAAGCCGTATCCCTTATGATCGGGAAAAAGCGTTATGGTATGACCGGCAAAGGGACTGAATGGCAACTGAGCAAAACATTAGATCAAATCGGAACCATAGATTTTTCAGTAGTCGCCCGCAATGAAGATAACGCCGAAGGCGCCTTTAAAACCGCTGCAGTGAAGGTTGTCAAACAACGATTCAGTCAGAATGCCGACGGGACGTTAACCGATAACCTTACCGGCAAAACCAGAGATCGCTTTGCAGATAATAATGACGGGACCGTCACCGATCTGCTTACAAGCATCATGTGGTTGCAGAGGCCCAAACAGGTTGCCGAAACATATGAAAATGCAGTCGAATACTGTCGTAACCTTAAACACGAAGGCTTGTCCGGATGGAGACTGCCAACGATTAACGAATTGAAAAATATCACCGACACAAAGCAACAGAACCCGGCTTTGCCCTTGGACAACCCTTTTTCCGGAATTCTTACTCATCTCGGTTATTGGTCGAAAACAGAACATAAGTTCGGCCCGAACTATGTCTATCAGATGAACATGTGGTTCGGTAAGGTCGGATACCAGAAAAAAGATGATAATGCCATTGTCTGGCCGGTTCGATACGCTGAAATAACTGACAAAGGATAACAATATACAGGTTCAGGGTTCAGGGTTCGGGGTTCAGAGGTTAACAACGGTATAACCGTTCACAGGTTCAGAGGTTCACGGTTCAAAGGTTAACCCTGAACGGGGAACCCAGAACGTTGAACCTGTGAACGCTGAACCTGTGAACGCATACGAAAAAGGAAAATCATGATTTCCGTAACAATTGGATCAGCGACGCACATCGGAATGAAAAAAGACGAAAACCAGGACTATTGCTCCTATCGTATACCCTCAAGCGCTACTGAAAGCAAAAAAGGAACCCTGCTGGTGTTAGCCGACGGTATGGGAGGCATGGGAGGGGGATCTCTGGCTTCAAGAATTGCTGTTGATACGCTCATGGAAACATATTATAATGATGCATCCGATAATGTGACGGAGTCCTTGACCAGGGCATTTCTCGAAGCTAACAAGCAGGTCATAGAAAAAGGCGCAGAAAACGTTGAAACCGCAAGGATGGGCTCTACCCTTACTGCGGTTGTTATTACAAAAAACAGAATATATTACTCTCATGCGGGTGACAGCCGGGGTTATCTTATTTACGGAAACGACATCACCCAGTTTACCGAAGACCACTCCTATGTAGCAAGTTTAGTCAAGGCCGGCGTTATTACCGCAGAAAAAGCCGAGACACATCCTGATCGGCATGTCATTACCAAAGCTATCGGCCTAAGTGCCGAACTAACCGTCGATGCAGACCAGATTGACCGGCAAATCGAAAAGAACATGTATATACTGCTGTGCTGCGACGGCCTGCATGGTGTTGTTTCCGATGAAGTTATAGTAAGCACCCTGACCGAATACCGGGAACCGGATGTTGTGGCTGAAAAGCTGGTAGACAAGGCCAATCAAAACGGCGGACCCGACAATATCACCGTTCTGATTGCACGGATAGACAAAGTTGATTTGATCTCAAGCGTTACAAACAGACTTTTAGATCTTGTGAGGTAATTAAAAATGATTGGCCAAACATTGGGAGACTATCATATTACCAAGTCGCTGGGAAAAGGAGGCTTCGGCAGTGTCTGGGAAGCTACGGCCGAAGACGGCAAGACGGTTGCCTTGAAAGTCCTTAATCCCCAGGTTCTGGAAAACGAAAAAGTCGTGCGAAAATTTTTTCACGAAGCAATGATCCTGGCCAAGCTGGATCATCCGAATATATGCAGGCTAATGGAGTTTTTCCCGGACGGCCAGAACTACTGTATTGTCATGGAATACGTCAAGGGCGTTGAGTTAAAAAAACTTATCGCCCAGCGCCAAGGTCCGCTGCCCTTTGACCCGGCCTATAATATCGCCAGACATTGCCTGGATGCCTTTCAGTACGCTCATAAAAACGGTATTTTGCACCGCGATATCAAGCCGGCCAACATTATGATCAACGAGGCTCATGTTCCCAAAATTATGGATTTCGGGATCGCCAAAATGGGCACGACGGCCTCCCATGATACCGCCGCCAGTATGCTGTCGATTCATTACGTGCCCCCGGAACGCTTTGACAGGAGCACGGAAATTGACGTCCGATCCGATATCTATTCCCTGGCACTGGTGCTCTACGAGATGTTTGCCGGCCGCAGACCCTTTACCGCCACTGAAACATCCCAGATTATGTTCAGCCACATGAACGAAATACCGGATCCCCCTAGTAAGTACGCCGAACATCTGCCTGCTAATATTAGCCAGGCCATTTCCAAGGCCCTTGAAAAGAATCCTGACGATCGTTTTAGTGATTTTGCGGAATTCGGCCGGGCCATGGAGATCGATCAGGAGACCCATGATGATGTAACCATGATCTTTGATGAAACCCTTATGGAGAAATCTCTCGATATCGCAGCCGCCCAAAAAATAGAAGTCGTGGACGATGTCGTCGTTACAGAAAAGAAGAAGTCTCCTATGGGGATGATCGCTGCGGTATTAGCTGTTTTGGTAATCGCCGGAGCCGCCGCAGGTTATTTTTTGACAAAGAGCAAAGGACCGGCCGGACCGCCGCCGCCCCCACCGGAAAAAATCGAAATCGGTGTAAAAAACAGTAAGGGTTTTTATGAAATCATTTATCCCGGCGACGAAAGTGTCATGGTACTGATCAAAGATGGTGAATTCGCCATGGGCTCGGATAATTACTCGGCTGAAAAACCGCCACAGAAAATATACATGGACAAATACTACATTGATAAATACCTGGTCTCCAATCAGCAATATCAAAAATTCGTCGAGACTACCAAGTATGTAACCGATGCCGAAAAAGAAGGTAGTGGATTGGTGAGAATCGGCCGGCGCTGGAAAAAAATTCCGGAGGCCACTTGGAAAAAACCGGATGGATTGACAGAGATCGAAGGCAAAGAGAATCACCCGGTGTCCCAGGTATCCTATAACGACGCCCAGGGTTATTGCCAGTGGGCCGGCAAGGACCTGCCCACGGAAGCCCAGTGGGAGAAAGCTGCCCGTGGCCCTGACGGCAACGAATACCCCTGGGGGGCCTCGGAGCCGGATGGTACTACGGCCAACTATGATAATATTATCGGCGCTACCACCCCGGTAACCGAATACGAAAAAG
>JAQBHK010000319.1:0-3296 GCA_032127815.1 Desulfobacterales bacterium | reverse complement strand
ATCTCTGTAAATGTTCTGAGGGAAATACTCCGGTTTCCCGGTTTGCCACACTCTCTGGAATACTTCAAAGACTCCAAACGCTTTCACCCCGGGAAATGCCTCGGAAACACGCTTACCGATAATATCTTCCCTGCCGATTTTCTCTATCTTTTCCGCCGCAGGATTGAAATCTTTGAATATGAAATCCCCGCCGTTATCGATGGCTTCATACACGGCAACGCCGCTGCTCATATGATTAAAAAGTCCCCGGTAGCGCTCCTCGCTCTCCAGCAGCGACTTATCAGCCTGCTTACGCTCAGTGATGTCCTGAAATGTACCGCCGACTTTAACCGTCTTTCCTTCCTTTTGGATAGCTTGCCCAATAGCGTGAACCCAAAGACGGGTGTCTTTTGCAGTAATAAAGGGCAATTCCACATCAAACGGCTCGCCGTGGTCAATTGCCCTTTGAACTGCTTGCCTTATAACCGGCTTAGCTTCAGGGGCATAGAAGTCAATTCCTTTTTCTGCTGTAGGCTTGTAATCAAAATCGACTTCATGTATCCGGTAGGTTTCTTCGGTCCAGACTTGCTCCATTGTTTCAACATTAATTTCCCATCCGCCAACCTTTGACATCTTCCCGGTTGCTTGCAGTACCTCCTGCACCTTCTTGCGTTTGTCAATTTCTCTCGCCAACCGTCTGTTCCAGAAAAGCGATAGACCCAGGATGAGAGTAAAAGCACCTCCGATTGCAAACGCCCATTTCAGTATCTCAGACCAGTTCGGACGGTATTCAACCCGAACGCTGAACCATTTCTGGACTATTGCATTAACCCTATCATTGGGAATGGATTGAATGGCTTTATTGAGAATGCTGACCAGTTCGGGATAATCTTTGCGTACTGCATAATAATAAGGGTCGTGTGGAATATTAGCAATACCGGCTATTTTGAGATTCGGATATTGATGCATTACATAGGCGGCAAAATATATTTTTGAAATCAAGGCGTCGGCTTTGCTTTCAGACACCGACTTGAACATCTGTTCCATCGTGTCCACACGAACAGCTTCAATTTCAGGATAGGGGGCGAGGATTTTTTCATGGAGTTTCACGCCCCTTAAAACGGCAACCTTTTTTCCCTTCAGTGAACCTATTCCACTCATAAACGGGGCATCACTACGGGTGACTATGATCTGATCGAAATCCATAAAAGGCTTTGTGAGCATCATATGTGTGAAACGTTCCGGAACGTAAACGGAAAGGAACATATCCGTTTCACCGGATTTTGCCTTTGTATCCATATCCTTAAAATCACATACAACTAACTGAAAGTTTATGCCCGTATATTCAGACAGAAGATTGATATAATCAGGCTCAATCCCTTTGATAACGCCTTTTTCGAAGAACTTCAGCGGGGGCATAACAGGGGAAATACCTACTCTGATGGTCTTGTGGTTTTTTAGCCATGTTTCTTCTGCAGGGAGCAGCCGGATAATGTTAGAGGTTTTGTAGTACTGTTTCGCCGGATCGGGCATCCATCGAGCTTCAATTTCAGCCAGTTCTTGATGTGACATGGCGTTGAAACCCTTATCGACAAGGGCAAGCAATTCCGTATTTTCTTTAAGAACCCCTGCATGAAATTTTTCTCTATAAAGTATCTTCTCATACGTTTCAAACTCACCGGATAACCCTAAGCGGTCAATGACAGATTTTCCTACCGGTAAAATGATTATAAACGCCTTTGATTTTCCTTCTTGGGAAACCTTGGCAAGCTCCTCTCTGGTATCGCAGGCTAAAACCCGGATGCTCGGATAGTTTTCTTTCAAAAACAGCTCCGGATGTGATCCGCGGTTTGCCGCAACGGTTTGCCCTGAAAGTTCCTTGATGTCCGAAAGTTTACCTTGTTTCACCGGATAGAACAGCGTGACCCCGACTTCATAAAAAGGCTGAGAACCACTTATCCAGTCCAAATGCTCCGGCCGAGGATAAAGGAGTCCGGAATGAATATCGGCTTTCTGATTTTTCAGGTTTTCAAGAGATGTGTTCCAGTTGGATGAGATAAATTCAATCTGTTTGCCGGTTTTTTGCGACCATAACCGCCAAATATCCACAAACATGCCTGCGGGCTTGCCTTCGGCATTCAAGAATGTGAACGGCTGGAACCCTGTGGTGATCGCAATGACCAGTGTGTCTTGGGATTGCTGCACCTGGGCGACAACGGGTGTAGCCAGGAGTAGTATAATGACGAATAGGGCTAATTTTTTTATCATCAGAGTCCCCTTTTATGAGCCATAAACAATGGCCAATCCCATGCCCGTCCTTTCAGCCGGTCTTTCTGTGGTAAAATAGGTATCAAATATCCGATCAATATTCTTCGGGTCTATTTCGTATCCAGTATCCCTTACAGTCAACTTGACAAAATTCCCAAGATTTAAACCCTTGTATTTGAATGATAATAAGTCGCTGAATTTTATAAGATATGACAAGCGTATCCCCAGCCCCAATTAGCCCCCCAATTCAAATTGAATGTTTTTAAATGAATATATCCTACAGCCCTTTCCAGTTCGACATATTTCAATTATCACATAAATTCAGAGGGTTGATATTCGCATTCCATGGCAGTTATCTGGAATTTTAGAATAAAGGTTGGACACAAAATGTTGATTTATTCTTCTATCTGCTTGCGTTTGGTTATGTCTTCGTGTACCGAGATCCAAACTTCACCGTATTCATGATGATCGAAGGTTGAAACATTAGCCTGGCACCAAAATGGGGTGCCGTCTTTTTTGATATTTACAACCTCACCACTCCAAGCCCCTTTTTCCTTAAGGCTTTGAATAATTTCTTTCGCAGTTTCTTCAGGTGTTTTTTTCGTTGGCGCATTTACAATGCTCACGTGTTTACCATTTATTTCTCCAGGACCGTACCCAAACATCCTTTCAATCTGTGGGTTCGTATAAACAATCACACCATCGCTGGTTCTGATCAAGCATACACCTTCGGCCATGTTTTCGATGATTTCCTCGTAAAGCCGTAAAGCCGCCTCAGTTCGTTTACGCTCATCTATTTCGGCCTTCAGTTGTTCGTTTGTTTTTGCCAATTCAGCAGTACGCTCTTTAACACTCTGTTCTAATTCATTGTGTGCTTGACGCAACTTCTCCTCAGCCATCCTACGCTCAGCAGCTACTTTAGCAACATAGAGAGCTATCTCGATGGTGACTTCAAGGTCTTTATCCTGGAATGGCTTGATAATAAAGCCAAAAGGATAAGTAAGCTTGGCTCGTTTAAGTCTGTCCTTATCTGCGTAGCCGGTAATGAA
>JAQBHK010000318.1:0-3083 GCA_032127815.1 Desulfobacterales bacterium | reverse complement strand
ATGTTGGACAGAATGCTACGGACATACTGGTTGACTTGCTCTTGTCAGCCGGCGGCAATCCGAATGTAGCCCAGATGGGCATCGTCTATTTTGACGAGATAGACAAGATTGCAACTGAAACCATCGCTTATAAAGACGTGTCCGGCCGCGGTGTGCAAAAAGGGCTTTACATATGGTCGACGGCTCGGAAAACACCCTTCACATCGGCAAGGAAAGAATATCCTTATCGACCAAGCACGTGCTGTTCATTGCCGGAGGGGCCTTTGAAAACCTTGACCGCATCGTCAAAAACCGCATGGCCAGACAGGGTCTTGCAGGAGATTGGCGCCATTTTCTGATGGCAGATGATCTGGTCTCCTTTGGTATGGAAAGACAACTCGTGGGGCGCTTCCCTGTAAGGGTGGTGTACGATCAGCTGACAACGCAGGACTTAAAAAATATCATGATCAATAGCCAAGGCAGCGCTTTGCTGGCATATCGTAACGATCTTTTAGCATGGGGCATCGACCTTGAATTCACCGATGATGCCTTAACTGCAGTTGCGCAACGCGCCGAACAGGAAGGAACCGGAGCCCGTGGCCTGATAAGCGTACTCCACCGGGTGCTTTTAGAAGACATGTACCGCCTGCCCGGCACCTACACCGGCACATTCGAAGTTGATCAAAATTATGTGAAGGAAAAATTGGGATGAGATTCAAAAACCTTTCGCAGCTGAAACGACCCCAGCCGCTGGAAATAACTTTGCAAAGCCTGCCCGAACACATATTAATGGCAGAGTATGCCAAGGAAAAGGCATTTAAAATCAGCGAACTTGTCAATATGACTTTCGAAGAAAGCTTTGAATGGTATGGTTTCACGCTGGCGGACAAAGACCACCCTGAACTGATTATAAATATTAGATTGCCTCAAAATGATCTGAACCTTCAAGACTATACCGCCTTAGGCTCTGAAAGAATCGCTCAGTTTCAGGAATCACTAACCGAAGAACTTATTATCAATGGATGGATTCATTCTCATGGCGCCTTGAATTATAAGCGCTTTTCACACACTGATGAGCAAAACCACCTTATTGTATTAGATTTTGTTGCCCCACGCACCAGAAAGCCGCTGTCCAAAAAAGAGGTTGCCATCCAGGATCTGGTTTTATTGGAAAAAGATCGGTTTGAAAAAAAGGATATGGAAAAAGGGAGCGTTTGCCTGATAACGGATGGACCGATCACGGAAGCTAAAATAATGGAAACCGTCTACGGCAGTTTCTGCTACAGCATCGTCATCGGTGATTCAGGCTGGCACGAGCAAGCAATCCACTGTCGGACAAGAGGTGTTCTCTCAGGCCAGACAGCCTTGAGCAGCAAGGCAGCGCAGATTGAGTTTGTCGATATGGGCAGATTTATTACACAGAGTGATATCAGTACGTTAAGAGATGAGGTGCAGAAAAGAATAAAACCCCACACCGATCCGCCGCCGGAGATTATCGAACGCATGTAACAACCCTTCTGTGTATATCTGCGGAAATCCGTGTCCTATATAATTGGCGGTAATGCAAGCTTCGATTGGACACAGATGCACACAGATTATTTAATTAAGAAATAATATTTTTAGTTGAGTTAAAACTCAATGTGTCAGTTGTTTGTTGTCCGTTGTCAGTGGACATCCATATCGACGTGATGACTCACGCAATCCCAAACACCTTTGGGATCACAGTCCCGGCAATGGTAGTGCTCACCGTAAAGAAGGGTGTGTTTGTAGTCAACCGCTTCATCTTTGCGTACCCGCACACCACAGTGGGCACAGTCAACATATTGCAGGTCATCTTTCTTCATGAAATATCCGGTTTGATCGGTTTGTGCATTGGCAGCCCATAAACCGTATCAATGTAATACTCACAGTTTTCAGGACCTATCTCTGCCACTTCGCGCCGAAATTTTTTGCAAATCTCCAATCCTTTCTCTTTAGCGCCTTCGGGAAAATCTTCCTCATCGGACAAATACCGCTTCTCAAGCTCGTCGATCTTTTTCATATACTCTTCGTAACTTATTTCCTCTATGGCCATATATGCTCCCTAAGTTTCCAAATCGTAACCGTTCAAAGGTTCCTGGGTTCAAGGTTAGTAAAGGTTAATAAAAACAAGAAGAATCATTCGGAAATTTTTAATCCGTTTTCAGCTTCCTTTACAGCTTTATTAGCCTTTTGAATTATTTCGATAAATGCGTCCGATTGATAGGTTTCGATACCAACAGGTCCCATGTCATTGACTTTATCAAAAACACGCTCTTTTTCAACGTGGGTTGCCAGTGCTTTGGCAGTTTCAAAAAGTCTTACGTATCCTGCCCTTGTTTGTATATTATTCTGATCGTCTGTATCCGGACCTTCCAATCCGTTTTCAACTTCGCTTATTGTCTTTCTGGTATTTACAATTAAATCATAAAAGGTGTCCGACAGATAATAGTCCATACCACTGCATCCTCCGGCAGCGGCTTTGTCAAAAACAGACTGTTTATCAATGTAGGTTAACAGAGCTTTTGCAGCCTCAAACAGTGTCAAAAACTCATCCTTCATTTAGCGCTTCTCCCCTTCGTGCTTTTCGAATCTTACATTACCCCAATTATATAGGACACAGATTTGCGCAGATATACACAGATATTATTTTTTTATTTAAAATCCTGACAATCTGTGCCTGCCCTATGAAATGCATTTTCTTTTTCTATTTCATCGGGGTGAATCTGTGTCCAAAAGAATCTTGCATTACCGCCAACTATATAGGACACAGATTTTCACAGATATACACAGATAATAATATTACCCTAATCGAGCCAAAACTCGATTAGGCGTTATCCGGACGAGAGGACAATTGAATCTTTGGCGTAAGGCAAATTTTCTTCTTGAACTATCTCTCCCATAATATAAAATGAATATAACTGATGCAAACCGGCATTGTTTCGTGGCAAGGATCAGTCCTGTCGAAGATCGCAGCATGGTAAAGGAGGCGTGTAATGATGCTGAAAACTGATAAAACTGTACGGATTTTAGTGGTTGATGACGACCAACAGTTGGCGAACATGCTGGTGGAATTTTTGGTTAAA
>JAQBHK010000317.1:0-3222 GCA_032127815.1 Desulfobacterales bacterium | reverse complement strand
CCGGCCTGGGACCTTTCGGCCTTTTAGAAGAAAGCCAGATGAACTATGTTGGAAAAATGATGTTCAAATGGGTCTATTGGAACCTGATGTTAAAGGGTTTTGAATTGCCCTTGGAACCCCAGTTCAACATGGCTGGCAAGATGCTCCAGAGCATCTAAAGGAGGCGCTATGACAAATGAAGAATTGATTATGGAGCGACTTGATCGCATTGAAGCCCAAATTGCTCCGCTGGCTGAATCCGCCAGAGGTTTAAATGAACTCAAGGATGACATGATGATTGTTGCCCATCCTGCTTCCCAAATGCTGATCAAAGAGTTGCTGGATGTTGAGTCGAGTTTTCAGTTGCAAGACCTGATGAAGTTAACCAAACAGACGCTCAGAAGTGTCAAGAACATCACCTTTGCATTGCAACAATTGGACAACTTCATTGACCTTGCCACAACAATAGAACCGTTGATGAGAACGGCCGTACCTCAGGCGATCAGATATCTGGATGAACTGGAGCAAAGGGGCGTGTTTAGAATTCTTGCAGCCACACTGGATATACGTGCAAAGTTAGCTGCTGCTTATACGCCTGAAGACATCGATAAAATCGGAGACGGCATCGTCGCCTTTCTGGGTTTGGCCCAGAAGATCGCCGATCCTCAGTCTGTCGCTTTTATGGAGAAATTGGCCGAAATTCCGTCCAAATTGGATTTGGCGGTCAGCAAGGATTGCGGGCCGTGGGGACTTTTTTCGGCCTGCTCCGATCCTGATGTTAAAAAGGGTCTTGGTGTTATCATGGAGTTGACCAAGGCCATGGGCAAGTTGAAAGCCAACGGAAACGGAGCGGCCTCGGTTGAGCCGCCGGAAAAGCAGAACAGCAAGTAGACGAAAGATAGCTGGTCCGCAAACAAATTTAAAGTAAATTAAATTCCAAATATCAAGTTGCAAATTACAAACAAATCACAATGACCGAAATTCAAAATAACAAACTTTGGAATTTCCTTGAGATTTGGTGCTTGTAGTTTGGAGCTTGTTTGTTTTTTGCTTGCCCGCCGCCTTTTTGGCGGGGTGCTTGGAATTTGTGATTTTAGACACAAAACTCCAAGGCAGAGCCAAATATCTCTGACTTGGCCCAGAGGACCAGGCTTTTCAGGACATAGTCAAAGCTCCCTGCCCGACATCGGCGGACGGCGGGGAGCTTTTTTATTCTGATTCGAATTGCTCCATTTTATTTTCAAAAACGGCCTTGTGCTTATCTAAAACATTTGTTTGCTTCTCGAGTTCATCAAAAAGTCTGTCGATCTCTGACCGGCAGCGATGAATCGATTGTGAGAGCGGCGCTATTTTGACACCGTCCTGCGCCTGGGATGCCGCCTGAATGGCTGCGTTCAGTTCATCGAGGGCCTTTTCATGTTTTTCGATAGCGTTTTCAGTCTGCAAGATACTTTGCTCAATGGGTCTCAGGACCTTGGCACGTTCGGTTACCAACTCCGAACGGCGGCGGCGAATTTCTTTTTTGGTCAACTTTGTCCTGGTGCCTCTATCGTCGTCGTCCGCGGGACTCGATTCTGTTTGCTCGGTTTCATCTTCCCACCCCTCTTTTTCCAAAAAGCGCTGATAGCCGCCTTCAAACACGTAAGTCTCGCCTTTCTGAAATACAATGAGCCGTTCGGCCAGGGTGTGCAAAAACATCTCATTGTGGGTCACCATAATCACTGTTCCCTCAAAATTGTCGATAGCCGCCAGCAAGGCATCGGAAGATTCCATGTCGAGATGGTTGGTAGGCTCGTCAAGCAGCAAAAGATTTACCGGCACAGCCAGAAGCTTGCCCAACATTACCCGGCTTTTTTCGCCACCCGACAGCACCCCGATTTTTTTTAAAGCAGCATCCCCTTCAAACAACATAGCGCCGCAGATATTGCGCGCCAGCTGGCGATCAACATCCGGGTGTGAAAAGATAATTTCTTCTTCAATCGTGCGCTCATCGACCAGAGTTTTAAGGTTGGTTTGTTCAAAAACCCCTTTTACAACAGTGTCGTGGTAGGCGATTTCGCCTTTTTGCGCCCTGATTACTCCTGACAGCAACTTTAAAAGCGTTGTTTTGCCTTTGCCGTTTTTACCGACAACGCAAATACGGTCCCGCCTCCCGACAGTGATATTAAAATTTTCTATCAGCGGTTTTTGAGGGTCATATGCAAAAGATAGGTTGTGCATACTCATGACTTGCTTGCCGTTAAAAGGACTACTTCGAAAAGAGAAACCAAGTGTTTTGAGCTTTTCCAGTTTTTCCCTTTTATCCGCCTTGGCCAGGGTTTTGATCCGTGACTGCACCAAATTCGCCAGTCTTGCCTTGGCCCTGAAACGGGTAATGAACTGTTCCATCTCTTTACGGCGGCGCTCGTCTTTAATACGAGTTTTTTCGTATACCTCTTCTTCCTGGAAAATCTGGGTGTAAAATTTGTTGGTATTTCCTCTAATTTTGCGGACCTTACAATGATAAATTCCCAGGGTGTGCGTTACGATCATATCCATAAGGCCTCTATCGTGAGTGATCAGCATCAATTCACGGGGCCAATTGATCAGAAAACGTGCAACCCAGCGTATGGAGGTTATATCGAGGTAGTTGGTCGGCTCATCCAGAAGCAAGAGGTCGGGGTCAGAAACCAAAACTTTGGCAAGATTCAGGCGGACCTGAAAACCACCGGAAAATTCTTGGGGATGGCGCGGCAGGTCTTGTTTGGAAAAACCGAGACCCGCCAGGACTTTTTCGACCTTCCAGTAGTGGTCCTGTTCTTCCAGGCTCAGGCCCGTCATGCCCTCTTTAAGAACAGTATCCTTCGTAAACGCCGGTTCCTGGTGAACGTAGCCGATACGATAATGCCTGGGCACCGCAATGGTCCCTGCATCCGGAGACTCTTGGCCGATGATGAGCCTAAAGAGAGTGGTTTTACCGTGCCCGTTGCGGCCGACAAGTCCAATCCGCTCTTTGGAATTAAGCTTGAAATTAGCGCCGTCAAACAGCACTTGAGAACCGAAGCCTTTTTTAAGATTCTCAACTCTGATCATGTTTATGTGATAAGATCGGCAATTTCCGTTTGTCCGTCAGAGCGGGTATTTCGCATTTTTTCATTATGTAATGTGATTTCTTGTTGTTCTTGAAACCAAAATAAATTCTTAATGAGAAATTCGGACTATAGCCCGTATTTCTCACGATTGTTTCTCCAGTACCTCACCGAC
>JAQBHK010000316.1:0-5323 GCA_032127815.1 Desulfobacterales bacterium | reverse complement strand
GCGAAGGCTATGGTCCCTTTGATGTCGATTTCCTCCGTAATACCGGTTATGCCGGTTTGGTCGCCGAGCAGTACGTTGCTGAAATTATTTATGCCGCAGAATACAACCGGAACACCGGGAAAAAGCTTATCGCGTCGTGACAAAATGAACGTCAAGGCATTATTGTCTGAAAGGAGAATGACGTCGAAGGCGGTCTGTCCGTATTTTTGGCGGTAAAAATCTTCCAAATAGGTGAAGGAATTTTTTGGTGGATAGCGTTTGGTGTCCATGTATTCGACATGGATCTCCAGATCCATGCCGGTTTTATTTAAACCCAAAAGCATACCGTGCATGACGTTGTCTGTCCAGGAATGTCCCTGATTGTATGAATGCAAAATCAAAACCTGTTTTTTGGCTGCAGAAGCATGACTTGGCATCACCATGAGGCAGATAGACAAATTCAATAATAAAAGGATCGTAAGTTTGCTAATTGTACGGATTAGTGGCATGGCTTGGAGTTCTCCAGCGCTTGACTTAGTATCTGTGTTTACTGACTTCAGGATTCTTTTATTAATCATGAAGCTACTATTATTTCAGCATAGTAAAGATAGCCGTCAATTAGAGCGAGCCGAAAAGGGATACACAACATACTATAGAGGACAGGCAAATCGAGCCAGAATAAGGTTATCCCAAAATTCCCCTTAACTTTTGTGACAGGTCCCTCATGTTGAAAGGTTTTTGGATAAAACCATTACAACCTCGCTTGATTATTTCCGTTGCCTGGCCATCGATACTATAACCACTTGCAAGCAGAACCTTTACGTTTGGGTTGATCGCTTTCAGCATGTCGTAAGTATCTCCTCCGCCCATATGCGGCATGATCATGTCCAGAATGACCATATCGATTTTGTCTTTATTGGCTTTATAGAGCTCAACAGCAGCTTTCCCGCCTTTTGCAGCCCAAACCTTATAGCCTAATTTTTTAAGCAACTCCCTGCCGACATCGATGATCATTTCCTCGTCATCGACCAATAGAATGGTTTCAACCCCTTTTAGTATATCTAAGGACAATTCCTTCTCTTTGACAACTACTTTTTCAGAAGCGGGCAGATAGATGTTAAACGCAGCCCCTTTTCCTTTTTCACTGTAAACATTTATGATGCCGCCGTGATTCTTGATGATTCCATAGGCAGATGCTAATCCTAACCCGGTTCCCCGGCCCATTTCCCTGGTCGTAAAAAACGGATCAAATACCCGTTCCAAAGTGGCTTTGTCCATTCCGACACCGGTGTCTGTAACAGAGATTTTCACATATTTGCCCGATTTAAGTTCGTATGGTTTCACGAATCCATCATCAAGCAGAACATTTTCAGTTTCCAGATATAATTCCCCGCCGCCGGGCATGGACTGCCAGGCATTGACATACAGGTTGAGCAGAACCTGCTCGATTTGGCTCCGGTCCACTTCAACGATCCGGAGATTTTTTTGAATCTTTTTATGAATGCTGACTTCTTTCTTCGTGCGACCAAACAGTTCAGCGCTTTTTGTGACAAGCTCATTTAAGTTCGTCGGTTTAACCTCATATTTTCCCCCTCTGGCAAACCCCAAGAGCTGTTTGGTTAGATCGGTGGCGCTTTTAATATAGTCCTCAATACCTTTGAGATGCTCAAGATGAGGGTCCGATGAATTGATATCATTCAACATTAAAGAGGTGCGACCCTGGATACCCATGAGGAGGTTGTTAAAATCGTGGGCAATGCCTCCGGCCAAGGTGCCGATGGCTTCAATTTTCTGGGCTGCCTGGAATTGGGTCTCCAACCTCTTTTGCTCGCTAATATCTCTCAGGTTGATGACACTTCCCAAAGGATGACCATCTTGGTTCCTGTAAATGGCTCCGCTGATACTCACAGGAACAATGTCTCTATTTTTGTTATATCGGCGGGTTTCAACACCGGAAAACCTTTCCCCTGCCAGCACCTTCTCGATCATCACTTTCGTTTCTCGCCAAGCCTCTTCAGGCACAAAAACATCCATTTTTTCCCCTAAACGTTCTTCCAGGGTCCAGCCGAAAACACCTGTAAAAGCAGGGTTGAAGTAGATAACCTTACCCTCCATGTCATAGACGATCACAGGGTCGGGGTTTGCTTCCAGAACTGTGCGATATTTCTCCTCACTCTCCCGCAGCGCATCCTCTGCGCGAATTCGCTCGGTGATGTCGCGCGCTGAAGAGATCGCACCTGTTACGTTTCCGTGTGTATCCTTAAGCACCCTGCACCACCATGTGAGAAGCCGTTTTTCCCTATCCTTGCGGCGTTGCCAGCTCTCGACGTAGATTACGTTTTCATCTCCGTTGAAAAGCGGCTGTACTTGGTTATAGGTATTCTGTTCGCCTTCGAAGTAAAAGGCAGCTTCATTACCGATAACGTCCTCTCCGAAAAACTCCATGCCCGGCTGATTCGCCCAGGTGTATATCTTGTTACTGTCCACTTCCATAATGATATCCGGGATGGCGGCAAGAAGGGCTTCCTGGCGTGAGGATAGCACCCGCAGCCCCTCCTCTGGCTGCCTCCTTTCCGTCATGTCGGCTACCGAACAGAGAAGTCCTATGCTTTTCCCATTTTTGCCTTGTATCGGTGTCTTGATTACCTGCAACCATCTTGTCCCATCTTTACCGGTGGCTTCTTCATCTTGAACTTGAGGTTTGCCTGTTTCCATTACTTTTCGATCGTCACTGCGATACATTTCTGCCTCGGAACGGGGAAATAGGTCACAATCTGATTTCCCAATAATATCTTTATCAGATTCGCCTATAAATTCACAAAAAGCGGGGTTTACAGCCTGGTAGATAGAGTTGCTGTCTTTTAAAACAAGCAATTGTGGTGTGGCAGACAGGATTATTTTGGATCGTTTTAATTGCTCTTTAAGCTCACCCAATTCTTTTTTTAAAACGAGAGATTCCTGCTCTAATTGCTTGTTCCTTTGTTCCAATTCTTCATAGGTTGGTTTGCCGGTCATAATTAAACCCTCCGCTTGAAAAAACGAAAAGGCTCACACCATGGTATAGCTTAAATACCAAGCATGAACCTTTATAAAGTACATAGGGCTTACCCCCTAAATTTTGCTATATTTTTATCATGGCCGAAATATTTTATAAATAACATGGAGGTGCCAACAACATCAATTCTTTTGATTTTTTTGTAAGAAAAGCATGGAATCTTATCCGATTGGGAAGATGGCCGTGTTTAGAGCAAAACGATTATTCATTACTTTTATTTGGTGCGCTTCGCCGGTGATAACTTGCCAAATGTCCAAATATCTTAATGGTTTCAAACCCTTTGATACGATTAACGTATCTGGATCTCAGTTTGAGCCTTTTTATGAAATCCTGCTGTCCCCCCCCGACCCTACATATGGTGTTTTTTCATTCCCCCTTGGTAATCCGGTGTTCCATAGAAGATGTCTGCCTTTATTTACACATGCTCGTCAATCGAGTCAATTGCAGATTCGGAACCCCAATCATGTGAATTTTGGGGCTTAAAATTTTCACAGATCAAGGCAGAATCATGCATTCAGAGTAAATGCAGCCTATTTCTTTTTTATCTCCGAAACTTCTCGTTGAAGTTTTTCATTCAATTCTATCAATTTATCAAATTCAGACTCGGTCCACTTTCGCTGTTTGAAAGTATATTGGACATGCGATCCAAAGACAATAAAGAGACATAAAACAATTATGCGGGTAGATACTCTATCAAAATCAGGTCCGAATAATCCGCCAAAAATGTTTGGATCATATGATGAAATTAAACACAAAAAAGTATCAATGAGCCAGTAGATTGCACCAAGACTTATCCCAATTAATACTATTCGATCCTTTTTGACTTGATTGCTTTTGCCCGTCATTTTTTATCCTCATTAGCTTTATTAATTATTAAATAAATGGAGTATTTTCTTGCTCATAATACGGAATCCACGGTAAAATCATGTCCATCATAATAGATAAATTATCGGATTTTGGTTGATGGAAAATCTTTACCATTTAAGAAACCAATAAAAAAATTATAAAATCCACAACTTATGTCCAATTTTTTGGAGCTGGAGGCTTTTACATATCGGGCAGCACTTACTGAAGGATAGTTTTGCCATTAAATTTCCACTGAAGGCAACTGGTTACCGATTCTTTTTTCATCCATCTATGACCTCTGCGATTAAGCCTCACCTAATGTGTGGTTTAGCAGGCAATAATCCAACTTGGTTGTCTGTTCAGGTGTTAACTTCTCAAATTGGACACCATAACGTCTAAATATTATCGAGTTGAATGGTATGTTGCGAACCAGTTCAATATGTGAAACTGTTCTAAAAGGCACCTTGTCCATAATTAAATCACCACCAGACGACAATATACTCAAATATAAATAATCTCGTGGTTTTTCTTCTTTTACAAAATAACGAAGTGAAAGACCTCCCTTGCTTATGTCTAAAAGTTCTCCAATATTCTCTTTGTTTTCAGAATTGAGTTTGACAAAAGTTAGGTCTTTAGTCCGAAATCGTGTCTACTCTCTTTTCCGGGTTCCTTTTCTTTTTTCTCCAAAGATACGTTTTTCTATTCCTTGGTAGTTGGAATCAGCAGCCAACCTGCGGTCGAAACCTGATCGTCTACCAACAATATCGTCATATGTCCTTTGTCTTTCCATCCGCCCATGAATATATTTTATGTAGCTCAGTGCATCACTTTTGCTATTAAGCAATTCCCAACCAGTCAGCCTTGCATCTTCTATTACCTGTTCGGGTACTTTCCCCTCACTTAAACATTTATATATCTTTGTTTTAATCTGTTCAGTAGGAATACCGAGTTCCTCATCTTTTCTAAAGAGTCTGCTAAAAAACCCCATTTTGCACCTCATTTGCAAAATAAGTGTTCATAAACCGATCAATGAGCGCTTGTCATCATGCATAGAGATAGCCACAATATGTGGAGGCTTTAAAAGCCCTGCCTCATAGCTATGTATCATTTAGTGCTATGGCTTCTTCGATCTTTGCCTGATCTTAGTTCTGGACTATGGGCAAAAGAGTATGAAAATTGTCGTCTTTCAAATCCTGACCGTGTATCAACTATTGCATGGTTCTTTATAAAGGCGTCCAACTGGAATTTTTTGTTTGGTGCCAGTTTTTCGAATTTGACACCACGCCTTCTCATAAACTTAGAGTTCGATAGTCTGGATATTGGAAAATCCGAAACATCTTTAAACGGCACTTCACTAATCTTTATTTTAGCAGCGGTCGTGTAGATAGATAATTGATAAAAATCGGGGGACAACATGTGACGACCAGTATATTCAAACGCAAG
>JAQBHK010000315.1:0-4005 GCA_032127815.1 Desulfobacterales bacterium | reverse complement strand
CCTTGTGCCAAAAGTTTTCCTACCAGGGCAGGGGCAACCGGGTGGAGGCGGTCTATGTCTGGTCCTGAAAGGTTCCCCGTTCAGAGGTTCAACGTTCAAAGGTTTACCCGCCCGCCTGAGGCGGATAAACCTCCGGCGGCGCCGTAGGCGACCAGGGTTCAGCGTTCAGAGGTTCAGCGTTCAGAGGTTCAACGTTCAAAGGTTCAGCGTTCAGGGTTAACCACTAACCTCTGTCCTCCGACCCCCGACCTCCGAACCCTGAACCCCGAACATCAATCTGCGGCCGGCAGTGTTACTTTGAAGGTTGTCCCTTGGCCGACCTTGCTTTCCAGCTCAATTTTGCCCTGGTGTTCTGTTATAATTTTATGGGACACCGAAAGTCCCAGACCGGTCCCTTTCCCCGGCTCTCTGGTGGTAAAAAACGGTTGAAAGATCTTCTGGCGCAAATGTTCGGGAACCCCTTCGCCGTTGTCTTTCACCTCCACTACGACCGCCTGTCCATTATCGCTCCGGGAGGTTCTTACTTCAATTCTCTTATGGTCTTTTGCGCAATTGTTTAAGGAATTTTTGGCGTTTGCAACCAGGTTCATAAAGACCTGCTCAAGACGGATCGGGTCGCAGGCAACTTTCGGCAAATCCGGAGCAAACTCTTTTATGACTTCAATATTTTGGGTTTTCAGTTGCTGGTTCAAAAGTTTGAAGGGGCCTTCCAGCAAAGTACCTACATCAATCATATCACGGGGACTACCTTGCGTGTTGCGGGCGTAGACCCTCATGTGATCTATGATTTCCGCCATTTTGTTCACCTGGCTGACGATCTCGGTCAGGTCATCTTCCAGCTCTTTTTCCTCTACCCGGTTTTTCTTTATATCCCTGAGCAGTGACTGAGAGGTAATTTTTATGCCGTTTAAGGGCTGGTTCAGCTCATGGGCCACACCGGCGGTAAGTTCACCGAGAGCCGAAAGTTTTTCAGACTGAATTAATTGTTCTGTGGCCTCTTCTAATTCTCTGGTCCTTTCCGCAACCTGTGATTCTAGCCATCTGTGACTGTCATTGATCTTGCCGGCCAGCGTGTTGAAGCTGCCGGACAAGGAGCTTATTTCATCTTGACCCTCTACCTGGATCGGCTCGATGGTTGTTCCTGCGCTTTGCCGGCCGGCGTCGGCAAAATGCGCTGCCATGCGGCTGAGACGTCCGGTGATGACAAATTTCAAGATAACTGTCAGCGCCAAGGCCAGCAAAATGAGCGTAACCCCAAACGTTGCGAAATTGGTGACGGCCTCAGACCACAGCATCTGGTTGACGGTATCAACAGGGACGGCAACGGTATCCAAACCGACGACATTGCCGACCGGTAGATGAAAAGCGGCGGTGGAACCGTATCTTTCCAGCATAGATGCCGGTGCATCGGCCGGATCACCGTGGCAGTGCAGACATGCTGTTACCATCCGCATGGTATGAAAACTGGCAAAAAATGGTTTGCCGCCTATCAGGATGTTCCCGCTCCAGGTCGCTTCTTGCGGGTTGTCGTTGAAATATTTGATCATTTTTAATTCTTCCGGGCCGGCCTGATTGGCCGGATTCCTTGGATTTTCGGCCGCAAATTTGATGATGTAATCCGGAAACTGTTGGCGGGCCTTTTCAAATATGACCCGGGCGCCAAAGCTGCTGGACATGGTTTCCGGGATGAACTCCCCTTCATCAACCAGATCGTCCATCAACGGGCGCACCGTTCCGGCAACGTATTGGCGCGAGGCCGTAACAAAACTGACGGCCAGGGATACTTGCTGCTGCGCCAAACGCTCATGCTTCCCACTAATCTGTTTATAGTTACGATAATACTCAACAACAAAGAACAGCATGAAGAAGATACCAACGTAAAGAACTAATTTTGATTTTATACTTTTCACCAGTTGACCTCCGGATCATCCGTGATTTTACAATTTTCTCGCAAAGGCGCAAAGCTCGCAAAGTAAAAAAGGTAAACTTAGCGCCTTTGCGCCTTTGCGAGAGATAATAGTACCCTGATCGAGCAAAAACTCGATTAGGTGTTGTTCGTTAATCGTTAATGGTTATTAGTTTTTAAATATCAAAAAAAGAAATTGTATTTCACTGTTGATTGAAATATTAAACAACAAGGTGTTTCTTTTCAGATAACGGATAACAAATAACCAATAACTTTAATTGAGCATTTTTTCGCTCAGTTAGGGTAGCCTTTAACAACTAAAAAACCCTATAAATTCAAATTCGATCCTGGCGCAGCCCAGCAGGGGATGCATTACCCGGCTGCTTTGACCGGCAGGCAGTTTTCAAAGGTCTTGTTGAGCTATCGGCAAAAATACGCGGAACGTTGTTTTTTCGCCAGGTGTGCTGTCAACCTCAATCCTGCCGTTATGTTCTTCGATGATCTTATTTGAAATCGAAAGCCCCAAACCGGTTCCTTCTCCTTTGGCCCTGGTGGTAAAAAACGGCTCAAAGATAAGCTCCAATTTGTCCGGCGGAATGCCGACACCGTTATCGGAGACTTCCAAAATCACATGGCGGGCGCTATCTTGACAGGTACTTAAGGTAATGGTTTTACGGCCGTTCCCGGAAGCATCCAGTGCCTTTCTCGCATTGGTGATCAGATTCATGGCCACCTGCTCAAGGCGTATGGGGTCTCCCAGAACCTGGGGCAAATCCGGCTCAAGCTGCTTTACAACTTTTATATTATGATGGGCCAATTGTTGATGGCAAAACTTATTAGCCCCATCAATGATATCATTTATATCGACCATCTCTTGGGTCGATCCTGTGGTACGGCGGCTGTAAATTCTCATATGATCAATGATCTCTGCCATTTTATTTACCTGGGATACCACCTCGGCAAGCTCTTGATCCAATTCTTCAACTTCAAGACGGTCTTTTTGAATATCCCTTAAAAGCGACTGGGCGATGATCTTAATTCCATTTAAAGGTTGATTCAATTCATGGGCAACACCGGCGGTAAGTTCGCCTAAAGCCGACAATTTTTCCGATTGGACCAATTGAACGGTGGCATTCTTGAGTTCTTGGTTTGATGTTTCCAGGCGGCTTGTTTGTTCTTTCAGTTCGGCAGCGGTTTGCTGCAGGGTCGCTTCGATCTGCCTACGCTCGATGATCTCCTGCTCAAGGGCTGCATTATTTTGACGCAGCCGAACGGTACGCTGTTTAACAATCTCTTCAAGATCGTCCGAGTATTGCAGCAGTTTCTCCTCTGCTTTTTGGCGCTGCTCGATTTCCAGAAGCAACTGCGCATTAATGGCGTTGCGTTCTGCCAGGGCGCTTTGAAGCTTTCGTCGCTGGATGTCAAGTTCCAGAAACACCTTGGTCTTGCTGATGAGAATATCCGGATTGATCGGTTTAAAGAGATAATCCACGGCACCGGCTTCATACCCTTTAAAAACATGTTGTTGTTCTTTGCTGATAGCGGTTACAAAGATGATGGGGATCGTTCCAAAGGCCTGATTGCCCCGCATCAACGATGCGGTTTCGTAGCCGTCCATGCCCGGCATCTGTACATCCAATAATATCAGGGCAAACTCGTGGCGCAGCAGCAGAGCAAGGGCTTCATTTCCCGAACCGGCTTTTATGATCTTGGCATCCAGCCCTTTCAGCAATTTTTCCAGGGCAAAAACATTATTTTCATTATCGTCAACAACCAGTATTTTCGGTTGCCGGTCATTGGTCTCTTCCGCTTTCACAGGTCCTCCATAGGCCGTCGGTGCTCAGCGGGATGCATCCGTCCGTTTTTTATATTCCTAAAAAATCCGATACCTTTCCACATTACGTGGGTCAGAGATAATTTGGTTATGCTTGAATCCATCCGTACTCGTAATCTTAATCGTAATCGTAATCAAAAAATCCTTAGAGTAATCAAATGCTAGGGGCGATTAAGATTACGATTACGATTACGAGTAAGATCGCTTGGTAAGCGTTTTGATTGATTTACACCTGGCAAATCAATTTCCATGGGGCAAACCAAAG
>JAQBHK010000314.1:0-10724 GCA_032127815.1 Desulfobacterales bacterium | reverse complement strand
CCTTCCTCCGGATCGGCATCGACCAACTCTTCCCAAACATCATCTTCGACTATATCCTCGACCTCTTCAACTTCTTCGGAATCCTCGGCCCCTTCCTCCGGATCGGCATCGACCACCTCTTCCAAAACATCATCTTCGGCTATATCCTCGACCTCTTCAACCTCTTCGGAATCCTCGGCCCCTTCCTCCGGATCAGCATCGACCAACTCTTCCAAAACATCATCTTCGGCTATATCCTCGACCTCTTCAACCTCTTCAGAATCCTCGGCCGCTTCCTCCTGGTCAACACCGGCAATCTCTTCTAAAATATCACTCTCAGCTAATTCCTCGACCTCTTCAACTTCTTTTAAATCCTCAGCCACTTCCTCCAGATCAGAGATTGCAACATCTTCTAAGATCTCGTCTCCCTCTAAGCCTTCGAGTTCCTCAACTTCTTCCAAAACCTCATCTTCTGCTAAATCCTCAAGATCCTCAACTTTTTCAGAGTCATCAGGTTGACCGGAGGCTTCATCAGAATTGTATTCCTCGTCTTGCGAGCCGACAGAACCGGCCTTTTTGGTTATGCCTCTAATGATGTCAGCTAACTGATCAATTTTATCCAAAGTGTTTGAACTGTCAGCATTTTCAATATCAATACGATCTGCGAGGTTTTCTCTCACCATTTGCAAGACAGCCATTATCTGCTCTAAAGAAGTATCCCCATCCGGTTTTGTATCAAGCCCGAACTTTGCAAGGACTTTATCCTTGGCTTCCTCAGACATGGTAAAAAAATTGTCTGGTCCGACTATGATACCTTCGGGGTTTTTCCCTTCACGATAAAGCTTTTGCAGGTCCGCATTGAGCGCTGATTTTACACAGCTAAAGTTTTTCCTTCTTTTTCTGATTGATTCGTAATCTTCTCCGGTATCCCACAGCTCTTTTACCAACTCGTCCGTAGCGATGCCCTCTACCTCATCAGTGAAACTCTCATCTGCATGAAATTGTCTTATAAGATGAACCAGTCTATACTTTGGCACGTGTTTATTGCTGTAATTAAGGCTATTTAATGCTAGCTCAATACCTTCCAGCGTTATTAAGGAAACCACAGAAATCTCCTTTAAAAAGTTTTGCACCCACACCCCAGGGAAATATCCGGACCGGATTTTTCAGGATTAAATAAATTCAATGCAAAACTCATTCCATTGCAAGTCATAAATGGTATAAATTTTGCAAGGTTACTATATTCAATGTGGAATTTCATGTACTTTTCTGTTTTCACGCTAACCCCGTATGACTAAAACGGGGGCAAAGGCGGAACTGAGAGTGCGGGGCTGCAGCATTCAGCCTGCGAATATTGTAAAACTTTATCTGGATTTTTTTGTATGGGGCAAATCATATGTATAGCCAGCCTGAAAGGCGGCGTCGGAAAAACGACGACCGCCGTCAATCTTTCAACAGCCCTTGCCATGGCTGAAAAGAAATCTTTGCTGGTCGACTGTGATCCCCAAGGATATGCTACCTCTGCCATGGGGATCAACAAAGCAAAATTAACAGACACGATCTATCATGTGATGACCGGTAAGGCCTTAGTCGAAAAATCTATCGTCCATAACGGCCTTGAGTTTTTAAATACAATTCCGGCGGGTATTGAACTCATGCGTGCCGAAGCGGAGCTGATGTCTAAACCTGATAAAGAAATGATTTTAAATAAACTTCTGAGCAGCTTAAAGAAAGTGTATGACTATATTATAATAGATACATCTCCTGCGTTAAGTCTCGTTACGGTCAACGCCATTTCCGCAGCGGATTCGCTGCTTATTCCGCTCCAATGCGAATTCCATGCCTTAGAAGGAGTGGAACATTTTTTGAAAACAGTTGAAACCTTAAAGAAGCAATTCAACCCCGGGGTAAAGATTTCCGGGTTACTTTTGACAATGTTTGAGAGAGGGGAAAAGATTTCCCGTTGTATCGGCGATGAAGCCCGCAAGTATTTTAAAAATATGGTTTTTAAAACGGCAATTCCAAGGAGTGTGCACCTGCGGGAGGCTGCTGTTTATGGGAAATCTCTTTTACTTAAGGATATCAGCTCTATAGGGGCTCAGAGTTATCTCAAATTGGCCAAAGAGTTAATATCCCGAAACAGTTAGTTCCTTAATTTAGAATTTTGTACTTTTAATGGCAAAAACATTTAATGGTAATCACGCGCGAAGCACCACGACGCGGATAAAACACAAAAGAAGGAAAGCACGAAATTTAAATACGAGCCAAATATGTTTTTCGTGTTTTTGAATTTTCGTGCTTTTCCCTCGTCGGGTGTTTCGCGCGTGATAAATATCTTTTTTGGTTCGGCTTACCATTTTCGGGGCTTGTCAGGGTTAGGAAAGGAGATCTGTATATGAAAATCACAGACCACGAAGTAATCAAAAGTGGAGAGCAGGAGCTGATTGACGCCATAACAGCCGATCTCGACTGGGAATCTATTGAAGACATTTTCAGCCGAGAACATAAACTGCAAATTGAAGACAACGTTGAGTATAAAAAAGGTGATATCGTCATTTATAATGACCAGATAGCATATAAACTGGAATTTGACGTCAATATTGTCCTCTCGGTACTGTTGGATAGAGAAGGCAACTATCTCGCGGTAACAAATTCAGGGGCTTTGACTAAAGCACTCGATAATAGTCCAGACGACGCCTCTGATGAACCGATAAAATCGGAGAAGGAAGCGGAAGAAAGCGTCGGAACGGCCTTGCCGGAACTTGATGAGCCCATTACCGCTGCAAATGGCGATGTCAGCACATCGTCGCCAAGTACCGATGACCCACAGGATAAGATTTCCGAACTGGCATCCCGGGCCGGAAAGATGTTATCAAAACTGGAAAATTTATGAAACCGGATGTACACAAAAAGAGTGCTAAGGAATATAACCTTCAGGATCTGTTTGATGAGATTCTGGGCCGGCATTTGGAACGCTTGATTGGCACCAGGCATGGAATCGACGCCTTGTCCCTGAATTCAATAAACATCTCTTGTCTGATTATGCTTGCGGAGCGCGAAAATGAAATAGACGGACCCTTTTCATCCACGTCTGAGCGCTATACTGTTGAAACCATATCTAATGAATTAGAAGAAATCGGATTCAACGTCAGCGAGAAGATGAACCTGGTTATCCAGGAAATGACTCAGAAGGGCTATATTCACGTTGATGACGACAGGTTAATACCCCAAAAGCCTGTTATAAGCATGTGTAAGCTCCTCGACAAAGTCTTTCCGGATATGCCGGGCATTATTCTTGTGGCTTACTTTGTCCAGACCATGGACGAAGTGCATTCCGACCGCAAAGACCTGGAATCCGCAATTAGTCAATTTGATCAAACTTTACAGATGCAAGGCGTCTCTTTGAAAAAAGATGTCAGGCAACTGCAAAATAAAACAGACCCAAGCTCATCCCCTGAGCCGGCGGCTCGTTCGTTTACGGCTGATGCACTTCGAAAAGGTGCACCGCAAGCCACCCATAAAAGCGTAATTAAAACTTCAGAAATTTTAAAGGGTCCAAAAGTTGAAAATCGGTCTGAAAACGTCCCGGTTGCTCCCTCCGGACCTAAAATCTTATCTTCAGGTTATTATAGCGAAAAAACTGAAATCAGAAAAGTTAACTTTGGCAGAGCTGCTTTTACAGAGGACGTCTCCCCTGAAACCGCCCCGGACACATATGCGGAAATTGAAACTGACGAGCCTCAGTCGCATCACCAAGAAACAGAAGTCGTTGATACACAAAGTTTATCCGAAAAAGAAGTTTCCGAAGATACGTCATCAGAGGAAGGTGATACCGGCCTGCAAAATGCTTTAACCGGCTTGGAATCTGCGAAGCAGAAAACAGACCTTTATGAAAGCGTTGACCAGGAAGAACCTGAAGAAACCGCATCTCTCAGCAATGAAGCCCTGGAAGTACCGGCAACAGAAGAAATCGAAGCTGAAGCGGAGACCGCTTCCAAAGGAGAGGTCTTAGATAGTGACGACGATTTAATTGAAAGACGTATTGAAGCTTTTAAAGATGATCTGGCCATGGAATGCCCCATGTGCAAAAAAGCGAAAGTTCACGCCGAAAAGACCGCCAGGGGCAAGGTGTATTATAAATGTCCTAATAAAATCTGTAATTTTATCAGCTGGGGCATACCCCATCATATTCTTTGCCCGCAATGCAACAATCCCTTTTTAATAGAATCAGACAGATCCGGAAAAACGATTTTAAAATGCCCCCGGGCAACCTGCCGCCACTGGCAACAACCTCCATGGGAAACTGCCGACAGTCTCCCCGAAAGGATCGACTCTGCATCACCAAAATCCGATATAGTTGCCGCGATTACTAGCAAGCCCCGTAGAAGGGTTAAAAAGAGGCGGGTTGTACGCAGGAAAAAGTGAGGGTTCTAATTGAGGTCAGAAATTCTCATCTCCCATTTTGACATTTTACCCGCTTGCCGGATCTCAAACTCTTTTATAAGTACGCTCTCTTGACTTTGTTTTAAGGTCAATGCAGATTTTACCCCGTCAATTGTAGTATCCGGGAAAATTGTACCATTAACTCTTACCTCAGGAATTCCACCCCCATTGGATGACCATTCCGTAATTTCTGCAATCCGGTCCTCAAGTTCTTGCACCTCTAATTTGACAATCTCAATTTCTTGGCTAACACTTGCGATTTTATCTGAAGTCTGGTCCTGAAAAACAAAGAGCTTCTCAATCTTTTCTTCCATCTCCTTACGGTCTTTATCCATGCCCTTTAGTACTATTTCAACACTTTTCAGTTTGTTAGGATCGGTGTCCGCTTTTGACTGCTCCAATACGTCTTGAATTTTTTTCCGATTTCCCGTGTCACGGTCCTGCAACTGCGCCAGTTCACCAATTTTACTTTCGATCTGATTCGATTTCTGGGTCAGTTCTTGCGCATGGCTTTTTAATTTTGCAAGGTCTTTTTTTCTGGAAAGGATAAGGAGATTAATTTTATCGATTTCAGCGTTTGCCCTTACGTCCACACCTACCATCAAACCGCAGGGTTTGGACACTTCCGAACCGATCTGGCCTGCCCATATTCCTTTCTTAGCTGAAATCTTTGAAGATAAAACGATACCGCCCTTAACGATGCAAGCGCCACTGGTCTCGATTTCAGAATCTCTTATGCCCTTCTCCACGATTACATCTCCGAAAGCTTTAATGTCGGCTCCACGAACAAATCTTGTACGGACATGCCCCCCTGTCTTTACCACAGCTTTGATTATACCTCCGGAAACAATGATATCTCCGATCATATCTACTTCGGCCCCAAGAATCGTGTCAGCGATAAGACTGTGCCCTTGCACACGATATCCGCTCTGGATGCTTCCCGTGACATTAATTTCGCCGTCAAAATCTACATGGCTTGTATTTTTATCGACATCTCCTCTGATTTCATGTTGAGATATAACATATACTTTGCCGTGCACTGAAACCTTGGGCACGCCATCGGTCGCGGCCAGTATTTTTATGCCGTCTTCAGAAAGCGTAGCGCCTTTTCCGCATAGAATTTTTATATCTTTGGTTTCCGGCGCGTCTGTGAGGCTGCCGTACACGTCTTTTCCGGGTGTACCTTCCACTGGAGGTATTTTTTCTGCCAAAAGATCGTCTTTTTTTATCTGAAAAACAATTTCCCGGTCTTCAAAGTCAATAACGCCGCCTTTTCTAGCTTTTCCGATTTTAAGGGGATCAGTTTCAAAGTAGTATTTTATCTGGGCATTTTTGCCGGAATTAGCAAGCTCGCCTTCGGCAATTTTCCATGGCTCTTTATGAATGTTTTTATCTTTCAGGTACTCCTCTATTAAAGTATCGCCAACTATTCCATGTATTATCTTGTTTCTTTCAAGGAATTTCTTAACATCTGCAGATGTAAGTGCTTCGACAGCTTCTATTTTCGGCAAGATAAAAGCGTGCTGCTTATCTTCGGATACACTCAACTCAAACATATCATCATTTGCGATCTGCCGGGCTGCATTGTGTATCTCGGGTTTTCTGTTTGCATCAGCGGCTTCTTTAAGGCGTTTTTGTACTGTGAGGATGACATCGCGCACTTCTTCGGTAAACACTCCTGATTCAAACAGTATATCCCCAACGAACTTAACAGTTTTGGTATCTATGAATACCTTCTTTTGCTCTTGCAAGGCTTGGTCGACTTCTTCCTGGGTGGCGAAATCGTTTTTAACAATAATTACCCCTAATTTGCTGTCAGACTTCCTTGCTGCCATCATATTTTGAAGCGAATGCAGAAAACCAAGCTGTGATTTGGTAAGCATGCCTTGATCAACCAGTATCTCTCCTAACATCATTTTTTGACCGGCCTGTTGTTTGTGCGCTTTCAAGGCCAACGCCTCCTTGATTTGTTCCACATTGGCAAATTTGTACTTTACCGCTAATTTGCCGATAAGCAGATAGGAATCATCTTGAGATATTTCCTCAACGCCTGCCCGGGAAGATTGAGCAACATTGTCTGCATCGTCTTGATTGTTTTCGTCCGTCAGCGTCAATTGAAATTGCGTTGCGCATTTCTTGCAGGATATTTTCCGGCCATTGATTTCTTTCGGTACAAGGTACTTACAACCGCATGAAGGGCATTGAGTCGTTTTATTCATGGTCCTTTCCTTTGGCCAAAGCTTAAATCTTCTCTTTATAGATTATAATTATTTTTTTATCTGCTGTTACCAGGCTGAAACCCTGCGCCATTGGTTTCTTTTTTATGGTAGCACCGTGTACAGACTTTCTCATGCTTTGCATTAATGTGAACAACATAGGTATCACATTGACAGATTTCGCATTTCATAGTTCACTCTCTCCATTGCCGAATCTACAAATAGCTCAGATTTAATTGCGGCATTTACAACTTTAGCAGTTTATAGCCTGGTCCCATTATTTTGATATTACGGCTAATTTCGAGGTTGATCTAGCTTGTTGAACTAGCAAATCAAGCCCCACCTAGACTTCTTGCAATTATTGTGCCAGAGATGTTTACATCATATTGATTATTTTATTAAAATTGAGGTCGATGGTAAGTATTGCAGGCAAGGGTGGTGGAAAGAAAAAACTTGGCGCGCTGTTTTGTAGATATTAAGTTTCTTTCTGCTGCATAAAATCATTTACACGGGCGATATAGGTTTGGGTTTCCCGGGGCAGCCTCTCCGGATGTCTTTCTACATTCCCCATTCCCCAATTATAAGCTGCCAGAGCCAGGGTAACATTACCATCATAACGGTCCAGCAAACTCTTTAAATAGCGGGTTCCCGCCATGATATTCTCAACAGAATCGTAGGAATCTCTGACCCCCAGTTCCTTGGCTGTTTCGGGCATAAGCTGCATTAGCCCCATTGCGCCTTTAGACGAAGTGCAGTTGACATCAAAATCACTTTCAGCCCTTACGACCGCCGCCACAAGGTCCGGATCAACCTTATAGGTCTTGGAAGCATGCGCAATAATGTTATTAATCTCAGTTCGTGATGATTCTTGCTTCTTTTGCGGTGTAGCCTGTTGAAATTTTGACACATATAACTCCACCTGTCGCTCTACTGCAGGATTTTTCATCCAATCGAGCGTAAATTCATCCGGAGTGTTGTTTTCATCAGACCCGGAAAGTGTTCGAACTAAAGAATCGTTCAAACGTACCTGAATAACCTCATAAAGCTTTAGAGCTTGATCCCGGTCCATAGTAACCGCATTGTGCGGATAGTCGCCTCGCGGCCCAACGCCTTCAATGCTCTCTGCCAGCAGGCTTCTAAATGAGCTTGGAACTTTGGCCTTATTCGCGCCTGCTTCAGATGAATGCCGCTTATGATGCCTTGCGGCAGCACGGTAAATACCTGAGCTGATATTGATATGCGACGGGTCTTTCATGCTTTGCATTCCTTTTTTATGATGAATTCGAAAAATCGAATTCATCTATTTAAAATTCATTCAAACTTCGTGCCAAATATGTCCAAAAAGCGCTTTAGCTCGAATATTTTATAAAGGAAAAGAACTGATCAGCCACTAAGGCACAAATGTCATTAGAGTGCTGCGCTTGAGGAGCACTTCGTTTGAGGAGCGGCCTGGCGGACGACTTGAGGCGTATTGATTAAAAGGTTTTTTTCACCTTAAGCGCAGCGATCCTAAAGCGTAGCGCTCTTCAAGCATAGCGGTCTTGCTTTCCCTTTCTTAGTGCCTTGGTACCGTTGTGGTAAGATACCTGAGTAGTAACGAAAAACAAGGGGAAACCAGGGTGAGGTTTTTAACTTTGCTGTTCTCCTAAAAGAGGGAATTTGTGGGAGTAGGGGCTGTCTGCAATGACAACCTGTACAGCCTGACTGGCCTTCTTATTAATCAAGATAGGGCCAATCAAGTTTCCGGTCATTGCATCGGGCGATCCTTTTGGAATATTAACAACAACGTATAACTCTAAATTACCGTCATTGCCGTCCCCATTCCAGGACATCTCCTTTAAGGTATGCTCTAAATCTATCCGATAGTCCGGCTTGAAAAGAAAGGGGTTGGTGATGACAAAAGCCAACGCCGGATTATCAACGGACTGGTACCAAAAGAAAGGCGAGTTTTCCTTATGCCGAAGCACTACAAAACTCTTTTGATCCGGAAAACCCAGCATGCCCGAAGGCATATTGATAATTTTATCTTTTGATACATCGATCGTCCCGAATCTGGTAGTTTCAATCTTCAACTTTACCCTCTCTCTCGAAGTTGATGTTTTGTAAAAGGGCAGCGGCCCCGGCAAGATCAGCATCCCTTACATCAGACGATTCCAGATTTGCTTCTCGAATCTTTTCATAGATCTCATGGCGATGAATAGCGATGCTTTTGGGTGCATCGATCCCCAGTTTGACTTGAGTCCCTTTGATTTCGACAAGCGTAATAACAATATCATCGCCGACATTAATGCGTTCACCCAACTTCCTTGTTAGTATCAGCATAAACCTTCCCTGGCTTTTTAGTAGGCGTTCAGAGGTTCAGGGTTCATAGGTTCAGAAGTTAACCCGGAACGCAGAACCTTTGAACCTGTGAACGGTTACGAATAATAAATCTATCTTTTTATCTTAGTGCCTTGGTGCCTTGGTGGCAAATACTTTTTGGTTTCGTCCTGTTCAGGCTAGAGTTTTATCTCAGATAATCTACCAGGCTCAATTCCATCACCCTGGACGAAGAGGCCAGCGTCGCCTGGTAGGCAAACTCCACGGATTTCAGATTCATAATCGCTTCAGCGATATCCGCATCTTCAATCTTTGAAAGCCTCTCTGTATTACTCAGATTCATATCTTCCAATATTTTCCCTTTGACCTCCATGCGCATCATTTTGGACCCCACATCTGATATTTTGTTGGTAATCGTATCAAAATCCGTATCCAGTCTGGTCATGGCATTCTGGATGCCGCTGATATTGTTGGCTGTTAGTGCAGTTTCAAAGGAATTCAGAGTGATAAAGAGGTCCTCAAACACCGTACTCCCGACGATTCCGACCGCCATGGTAGCATTTTTATCACTTTTGATAGTAAAAGCGTCGTTATTCCCATTATAAGTGCCATCCGGGCTGAATGAAATGGTGTCGGTTTTGGTACCGCCGAAAATGTAACGCCCGCCCACCTCTGTGTTGGCTAAAGCAACTATTTCATCCCGCAGGTTTTGAACGGTTTGCGCCGCCGAGGTTCTCTGGGCATCATTTGTGTTGGCGCTGGCCATCTGAACAGACAGGGCCTTAAGATCGGAAACAATGTCCTGCGCTTGGTTCATGGCGCTTTCAGATGCAACCAGCCAGGAGTTTCCGAGAGATACATTGCGCTCCAACTGCTCAATGTTTGCCAAAGCGGTTTTAATGGTCAGGCCCTGGGCCATTCCGACCGGGTCGTCGGAAAGTTTGTTAACCCGCTTCCCGGTTGCAATAACCAGATTGGCGCTACTCATTTCCTCGGTAATATTGGCAAGCTGATACTTAACGGCTTCAAAAATGCTTTTATTTGCTACCCGCATATCAAAAAACTCCTTTAGTCAATCGTCTATTTCACCTGAAGTAAAGTTACATACATCTCGTCGGCAACAGTAATAAGTTTGGCTGCCGCGGCATAGGCATGCTGGAATTTTATCAGGTTTGTCATCTCCTCATCAAGGGATACGGCCGAAATACTGTCCCGGACATTTCTTAAATTGTTAACCATAACCTCACTAAATTCCTTGGCTCTTGAGATGCTCGAAGCGGTAACCCCTATAGAGCCTACCATGCCATGATAGTAGCCTTCAACGGTGGCAGTGACGCTACCTTCCGTGTTGCCGTTTATCCTGTCGGTCGTCCATTGAGAGATCACGGTAGATGTGAATTGCAGGTCGGCAATCGCCAAAGCATTGCTGTTGTCGCCTGCCGCCAGATTCCCGGTACCGGCGTCAATTTGAGCCGCCGCAATATTATCCTTATTGTTTAAAACAGTGTTAATACCAACAGATCCTGCGCTGCTCCCTTGAAAAAAAGTGTTGATGCCCAGAGCAGCCATAAGCCCGGCATCCTGGGCAGTATCATCTGAAAAACCAAAGCTGTAAGTGCCATCGGCGGCTTCAATGTCGAATTCCACATAGCCATCATCAGTAACGGCATCGGTAAAACTAATCGCAATGTCGATACTTCCGTCATTGTCAAGATCGACTCCAAACCCGCTGTCGCTACCGGTGCCCGGTATCATGACAGCGGCCCC
>JAQBHK010000313.1:0-25322 GCA_032127815.1 Desulfobacterales bacterium | reverse complement strand
GTCGTTTTGTGTTGCGAAATTGGGGATGCCACCAAGAATAATAGGCCTGATCGCATCTAAGATCACCTCAACATCATTGGTGTAGAGCTTCCTTGTCGCAGATCCACCTCCAGTGGAAAGCCTGCACAATGCGTCAGACATTCGTTTAAACAGGGACGATATATTATCGAAACTTTGCATCCAGGATTTGCTTGCTGAAATTTGTAGATCTTGTTCCGATTGCGGTAAGGAGCGTAAAACAGAAACTGATGGGTCTAAACAACTACGCAATATTTTTATTGTCATACTTTTTAAAGACCCTTGAGGGCCGTTGAGGATTAGTATTGGAAAAGGGCCGTCAGGGTTCATGGCGCCCAGTAACCAAGATACGATCAGAATAAAGGACTCTTCATTTTCAACATTCAAAAATTTCCGCAACTTTCGGAGCGCTCCGCTTCCAGTAGGCGATTCTTCTTTAATTGGCCTTGGTAGCTCCAACATCCCTGGTGGCCTTATGAACCGTGCTGGTGATTTAATACACGGAATTACATCAAAACCATGTTTAGTGATCTTTACCTGTTCCCACTCCGAATTAACCAAATCGATGTAGATGGCATCGCCCAATTTTACAATTCGATGAAAAACTTCCTGCGTTTGGCCGACAAGTAAAGCCAGCCATTCGAGGTCTTCCCATGCCTTTTTTATAAGAGTCTTGCAGGGAAGTTTTCCTGTTGTCTGTAAAAACTGACGGGCAAGCAACAGTTTGAAGTTTTCAGTGCGTATGGGCCGGACTTCAAAATGATTATTTACCTCAATGGCGGCGTATGGCACGTTATCGGGTGTATGGAACAGACAGGATGAATCCAAATCAAAAAGTCTTTTAGCCTTTAATATCATTTCCCTTAGTGATTTTTCCTTAGCATCTACCACTGTAATCTGTTTTGTTTGTGCTATTGCTGGGCTTGTCATAGACACCTCCAACTAAAGCGTGATTAAGGCCAACCATGATGAAATAATTAAAAAAATGAGCTCCTTAGTCACTTTGTTATTGGATAATTTAGATAGCATATAATTTCCTTTGAGTGATATAGTTCTTACACCATGATAATGCGCATTGAAAGAGATGTCAAGAAATATTTTTCAGAGGAATATTAAAGAATTCAAAAACCCATCGTCATCGTCATTATCGCTTTTATCTTTAATCAAAACAATAAGTTAGAATATAACGAGGGATATGACGATCTGACAATTAGGGCTATTCTGGCTGTTAGAGGTGTCGAAAATTTGGGAAGCTGTAAAAAGGTAAGCAAATTTATTGGTATTATTGGTTAGGGTGTCACCAGTCTATCTCACGGACACTTCACGGACAGTTTTAAAATTCATCTAAAAGCAATCTAACCATCTGATACATAACAAGATATTGTCAATTTCTCTAAGTTCCACAAAAAAAGGGCTTACGCTTTCATATTTATTGCGTAAACCCTTGTATTTAAAGGAATGGTGGGCGGTACTGGGATTGAACCAGTGACTTCTACCGTGTGAAGGTAGCACTCTCCCGCTGAGTTAACCGCCCTTTAGAACGTTCCGTCAACCTTTTCTTTCAACTCTTTGCCGACCTTGAAAAAAGGTAATTTTTTAGAAGGTACATTTATTTGTACGCCGGTTTTTGGGTTGCGGCCAATATACGGCTTATAGTTTTTAACGGCAAAGCTGCCAAACCCCCTGATTTCGACGCGCTCACCTTTTGAAAGCGTCTTTTTGATGACGTCAAAAAACGTATCGACAACTTTTTCAGCATCTTTTCTGCTTAAATCCGCTTCATTTTTAATGGCAATGATTAGTTCTGATCGGTTCATGAAGACTCCTTTTCGAGACCTTTGCAAAACGCCCCCTTTTGCCTAATTCCGGCGTCAGGCTCAAATTTTAATCCTCGAAATACTAAATGTATGTCTGTGGTTAAAATTTTCGCCTTCCTTGGACTTGAACAAAATTGAACATTTTTCAAAGGGCTATTTTTTTTACCAAATATAATTCAATATTTTAGGGAGTATCAACGTCGTTTATATATAGAAGGTTGGAATCTTTTAAGTCAAGTTTTTTTTCTTAGTCAAAGCGTCGAGTAATAATAAATGATGATTAATCGGGCATTTCCGAGAAGGAATTCCCAAGTGATTCGATCTCATCAGGCGTCGGGAGGTCTTTTAAATCTTTGAGGTCAAAGACTTCCAGAAACTGCTTGGTGGTTGAATAAATAAGCGGTCGCCCGGGGATCTGCTTGCGGCCCAGTATTCGTATTAGTTTTCGTTCGAGCAACATACGCAGGATACCGCCGCAATCGACTCCCCGGATATGTTCTATGTCGCTGCGGATGGCAGGCTGCTTATAGGCGATGATGGCCAGTGTTTCAAGTGCCGCCTTGCTCAGTCGAAGGGGAGTCCGTTGGATAAGCCGTTTAATCCATTCACGGTATTCCGGGCGGGAGCGGATTTGATATCCGCCGGCAACCTCCCGCAGCAAAAATCCGCCTTTGCGGGCCTCATATTCAGCCGCAAGCGCAGTAAGCGCCTCGTGGATCTCTTTGGTATCGTCATGCCCGAGGACCTTTTGGATACGGTTAACGGTTAAAGGCGATTCGGAAACAAACAGCAGGCTTTCAATAATGTATTTGATATCTTCCATTCAGAGTTCGGGGTTCTTCGTTCGGGGTTCGGGGTTTTCTGTTCAGGGTTCAGGGTTCTCCAAACTTTGAACCTTGAATCCTTGCCCTTCTAAATGTAAAAGAGTCGGATAACGCCAGTCTGGACATGTTGGACGATTCGAACCAGACTGAGTCTGACCATTTCAAGAACTGCAAGAAAGGTCACGATCACTTCGCTTTTCACCGCTCCTGCCGGAAACAGCTCTTCAAAAGTCACCGATTCTCTGGATTCAAATATATCTACAAGTTGTGATATACGGTTTTTAACAGAGATGCTGTCAGCAGCAATACGAACTTTATCATCCGGAGATATTTTTTTAAGTATTTGCTGAAAGGCGTCAATAAGCTCAAACAGCCCGAGTTTTAAAATCTCATCCTGCCGGCCTGCCAGAAGCTCTTCCTGATCAGGGTTTCTGGCAAAGATGTTTTCCCCCAAGAGGTCTCTTGCCGCTAAGCGTTCGGCCGCAGACTTCATCTGGAGATATTCTGCCAGTGGTCTGGCAATCTGCAGGCGGGGATCTTCTTGGTCGTCTTCATTTTCATGGATCGGGAGCAGCATCTTTGATTTTATCTGGGTCAATGTAGCGGCCATTACGATAAAATCTCCGGCAACATCTATGTTCATCGATTCCATCCACTGCAGATATTTCAGGTACTGGTCGGTGATCATAGCGATGGGGATATCATAGATGTCCACTTCATGTTTTTTGATAAGATGGACCAAAAGATCCATCGGCCCTTCGAAAATATTGTCGAGTTTGACTTGATATGCTTCTTCTTGCATGACTACATTTTAAGGGCTGCTCTGACTTCCGTCAGGGTTTGTCGGGCCACATTGCGGGCTTTATTGCCGCCTTCGATGATAATGTCTTCAACAAGCTGCGGCCGGGCTAGGTAATATTCTCTTTTTTCACGTATTGGTTCCAGTGCTTTGATGAGGCTGTCGGCCATTATCTGCTTGCATTCGACGCATCCGATTTGAGCACGGCGGCATTCATGGTCGATTTTATCCACGGTCTCCTTGGTACTGTACAGCTTATGGAATTCAAAAACATTGCATACTTCAGGATTACCGGGGTCGCTGCGTCTTGCCCGCTGGGGGTCGGTGAACATTTGAGCAGCCTTGGCGGCAATTTCATCGGCGCTTTCTGAAAGGTAGATGGCATTATCGTAGCTTTTACTCATTTTACGTCCGTCAATGCCGAGTATTTTGGGAGTTTCGGTTAAAATTGCTTCCGGTTCCGGGAAAACTTCTCCGTAAAAGTAATTAAATCTTCGGGCTATTTCCCGTGTGATTTCGACATGGGGAACCTGATCGACACCTACCGGAACTCCGTACGCCTTGTACATAATGATATCTGCCGCCTGGAGAACCGGATAGCCGAGAAAGCCGAAGGTTGAAAGGTCCCGGTTGCTGAGCTGTATAATCTGGTCCTTGTAAGTCGGGTTGCGCTCCAGCCACGGTACCGGAGTTATCATTGCAAGGATAAGATACAGTTCCGCATGCTCCTTAACATGTGACTGAACAAACAGGGTGCTTTTATCCGGTGATAACCCAGTGCTCAACCAGTCGATGATCATCTCTTTGATATATCCTGAAATAGAGCTAGGATTTTCATAGTCACTGGTCAAGGCATGCCAGTCGGCAATAAAGTAAAAACAGTCATATTCTTGCTGCATTTCCACCCAGTTTGCAAGGGCGCCGTGCAGGTTACCTATATGAAGCTGCCCGGTGGGGCGCATCCCGCTCAAAATCCGTTTTTTACCAGTCATACACATCTCCTAATCTGTAATCAGTTCTTAGGGGTCTGTAACTCGTAACCCGCAACTCGTAACCCGCAACCAAACTATCTGCCCAACAGTATCTTGATCAAAGGGTCTAGAAAAAAAGGAATAAGTTTACCCAGTGAATTTGTAATTAGCAAGAGAATAATTATGATCATGCCGAAGGGCTCAATGCGTGCAAAGTGCACCCTCAAATGCGCCGGCAGAAGCATGGTAAATAGTCGGCCCCCATCCAGAGGGGGAACCGGTATCAGGTTGAAAAGAGCCAGTACCAAATTGATGATCACACTATAGCCCAGCATATGAAAGAGGTCCATAATAATGGGTCTGAAAATGGAAGCGTACCATATAGATTTAAAATGAAGCAGAAGCTGGAAGCTTACCCCCGAGACTATTGCCAGGGCCAGATTGGCAATAACACCTGCTGATGCAACATAAATCGTACTTTTGCGAAGGTCACGAAAATTGGCGAAATTAACCGGAACCGGCTTGGCATATCCAAAAATAATGGGAGAACCTGACAATTTTAACATCAGCGGCAGCAGAAATGACCCGACAAAATCAAGATGTTTGACCGGATTCAGGGTTAATCTTCCTGCCAACTTAGCGGTGGGGTCTCCCAGTCTGTAAGCAACATAGCCGTGAGCCACCTCGTGGATGGTAACGGCTAAAAGCAAAGGGACAATCATTACCACCAGCTGGTTGAGGTCGAAATTATTGAACATAATCTTTTACAAAGCCAAGTTCATTGTTGCGTGTTTTAAGCTGGCCGTTCAATTTTGCATCCAGGACAGCCTGTAGGATTTCCTTAAAGTTCGGTCCGGGCTCAAGCCCCATTTTTATAAGATCTTGACCGGTTACCGAAGGCTGGATATGCCGCAAGCGCGTAAAATAGTTTGAGATCGATTTTTTAACATTTTCGCTTTTGGTTGCCGCCATCATGTACAGTGCCAGTTCGATCCTAAACCCCTTAAGTTGGTGATAAATCGTACTGTTTGAAAGCGGCAGATGGCGTTCCATCCAATACAGGCACCGGTCGGCTTCAAGGCGTTCTTTGATGAAAATATCTGTGTAGCGTTGTGCCAGTTCAATTCGCCTGCAGATTTCATGGGTTGTTTCCTTGTCGCAATGGTGAATTAGCGCCAGGAAATAAACGGTCCATTTCATATAGGATTCTTCCAAAAAGAGCAAATCATGCCAAGACAAGACCTTTTTGACGGAATTAAATAAAGCTGCAAGTTCTTTTGTAAGGGTTAGTGAAGGATGAATAACATGTAAAAGATCACATTCGTGTAGCCTTATTATCGCGGAAGTAGGGTTTTCTTCTTCAAGAATTTGGCGCAGTTCAGAAAATACTCTGCGGCCGCTGAGCCGTTTGAAAAAATCCATTTTGACGGCATTTAAGATCAGGCTTAAAGTCAGCTTTCCTATCGTAAAACCAAAACGCTGCTCGAACCTTATAGCCCTGAAAACACGTGTTGGATCCTCAACAAAACTTAAGTTGTGCAAAACTCTTATGGTTTTTTCCTTAATGTCTTTTTGAGCTCCAAAAAAATCGATTAAGGTGCCGAATTTATCAGGGTCTAACTGAATCGCCAAGGTATTAACGGTAAAATCCCTGCGAAAAAGGTCGAGTTTAATCGAACTCATTTCCACCGTGGGCAGGGCGGCAGGGAACTTGTAGTATTCAATTCTGGCGGAAGCTACATCGATTTTAAAACCATCAGGGAAGATGATTACCGCTGTACCGAATTTTTCATAAGCGTGAATACGTGCCTTGACCGTTTTTGCGTATTCTTGCGCAAAAACGATACCATCGCCTTCGATAACAATGTCTAAATCTTCATTGGTCCTGTATAGAAACAAGTCGCGGACAAATCCACCGACAATATAGGCGTCAAAACCATTTTCTTTAGCCTTTATGCCAATGGATTTCAAAATATAAATGATCCGGCGCGAAAGGCGTTCATTCATAAATCTTGCAATATTTCTGGTTCTGGCATGGCTGGGTTCCTTCAGCAGCTCCGGGTACTCTTGACTCTTGTTTTGCTTTTGTCGAACCAGGATGTTCAGCAGATCGGTGCGTGTAATAACGCCTTTGATAACACTGTTGTCGATGACAGGGAGCAGGCGCTGTTTGTTTTCGATAATTTTTTCCTGAATTTCGTGAAGCTCGGCAGCAGGTTTGACAAAAGCAAGCTCTGAATTCATATATTCTCTAACCGGAAGGTGGCCCAATAGATGGTAAAGAGCTTTTTCTATGATCTGGCGGGTGATATACCCGATTATTTTTTTGTCTTTGTTTTGTCCTTCTGTAACCGGAAGTGCATTGATATTATATCGAGTCAAGAGTTCAGCAGCTTCTTTGCAGGGCACATCGGCGTCGACCGTAATGGCAGGGGAGGACATTAAATCCTTGGCCCGGCTTCTCGATCGGATTTTTTTATAAAGAATTTCGGTCAGTTCATGTTCAATCTGCACCAATGTTTTGCCCTTAATGGTTGCAGCCGCCGCAAATGTATGCCCGCCTCCGCCCAGAGGAGTGAGGATTGCGCCCACATCGACTTCAGGTATTCTGCTGCGGGCCACAATGTACATTTTATCTCCCATACGTGCGATGGTAAAAATAGCGTCAAGATTTTCCATCTTGACCATTTTGTGAACCAGAAAAGCGAAATCCGAGACGTAATTGTCGGTGGTTACGGTTGTAATCACAACTTCAACACCGTTGATATTGTAGCGGATTGCGGCCTGAATCATATCATTTAAAAGTCCGACTTGTTCCGGGCTGATTTCTCTGGAGATCAGGTTCGAGACAACGTTTAAATTTGCTCCCTTTGAAAGCAGAAAGGCGGCGGCATTGAAATCTTTTTCGGTGGTTGAGGGAAACGTAAAAGAGCCCGTATCTTCATAGATACCCAGACACATGATCGTGGCTTCATCCGGTGAGATCTCAATCTCTTTTTCCATAATAATTTCAGCTAAAATGGTGACGGTTGCTCCCGTTAGCTGGTGAACTTCAAGATGCCCGCTGATATCATTGGCAGTCGGCGGATGATGGTCATAGATGTGAATTTCCAAATCGGGCTTTTCCAGCACCGAGGCCAGCTTTCCGATACGACCGGCCTGCCTGGTGTCAACCAGAACCAGTCTTTTCAAGTTCGACAGATCGACATCTTTGATCTCTACCATATTGAAGAGATACACCATGGACTTTATAAAGAAATTTCTTAAATTTTTTTCCTGGGAACCGGGAAAAACCACGAGGGCATCAGGATACAGTTTTTGGGCCGCGAGCATGGAGGCCAGTGCATCAAAGTCGGCGTTTATATGGGTGGTAATGACGGTAAGATCATTTTTGCTTAGCACGTTTTTTTTTGCCACAGCCCGGTCCTATAAGAAAAGTTATGTCTTTTTAATCATATATGATACGGTTAATCAAGCGCAAGTTCAAGCAAACTTAACACCTTAATGAATGAAGAGACAAGATCGACTTGCCCACTGAATTAAAAAGCGGCGAAGCCGCGTTGTATAAAATCGCAAAGCGATTTTATTTGTAAAGCTGTTGTTGTTTTGATAAGAATATGATACTGAATTATAATAATATTTTGGCATCACACAGTAAATGACAAAAAAACAAGATTCAAGTTACAGATACCTTTTCGGTCCTGTTCCATCCAGGCGGTTGGGTATGTCCCTGGGTGTTGATATTGTGCCTCACAAAACATGCACTCTCGATTGTGTCTACTGCGAGAGTGGCAAAACCACTCGCCTGACAGTGAAGCGCAAAGCATATGTACCGCTGAAATGGATCAAAGCAGAACTTACAGCCTTTTTAGCGAGTGGGCCACAACTCGATTTTGTAACATTTTCAGGTGCGGGTGAACCGACACTCCACAGCGGCCTTGGAGAGCTTGTTGGTTTTATAAAAACTGCTTTCCCTCAGTATAAGCTAGCTTTGCTGACCAACGGCTCTCTTTTTTATAGATCTGATGTCCAAGATGAAATTCTTGATTTGGATCTTGTAAAAGTATCACTGGATGCTGTATGTGAATATAATTTCCAACGGATAAACAGGCCGCATCGGGAATTGGGACTTTCTCATATTATTGAAGGCTTGATCGCTTTTAGAAATAAATTTACGAAACAGTTCTGGATTGAAGTTTTTTTAGTCCCCGGTTATAATGACGGCGAAAGCGAGCTAAAGGAAATAAAAAAAATCTTAAATATCCTGGCGCCGGACAGAGTTCAACTAAACACTCTTGACAGGCCCGGTACCGAACCCTGGGTAAAGCCTGCCGGCAAAAAGACATTGACGGACATAGCCGCTTATTTATATAATGCCGAGATTACTAAGCATTTAAAACCAGATCAAAACAATTGCGATTTTGGCGACGATTTTTACCAGCGCCTTTTATCAACCATAAAACGGCGGCCATGTACAGCCACTGATGCTTCACGGCTTTTGGGTGCCGATGTTAAAGAGGTTCGAAGGCACCTTTACGCCTTGATAGAGAAAGGGGCGATTACCAAAAAGAAGATGCCCAGGGGAATCTTTTATATGAAACGGAATTGACTCATAAAGGTTCCATGGTTAATGCTTTTCAGGATTGAGCTTTTCAAAGGTTTCACGAGTTCCATCAGGTCTCCATTTGAGAGGGAGGATTGAACATGCCAGTTTTTGTGTGGAAGGGAAAAGACAAAAACAAGAAAACCAAAAAGGGAGAAATTGAAGCTCCGACCGAAGATTCCGTACGCGCCGAATTGATAAGGATTCGGATTACCGATTTTAAAATCAAGCTTAAACCCAAGGATATTTTTGCAAATGTCGCTTTTATGCAGCCCAAAGTGGTGCAGGCTGATATAATTCTTTTTTGTAGACAATTCTCCACGATGATCGATGCGGGACTGCCTATTATTCAATGTCTCGAAATCCTTCATTCTCAACAGGAGAACTTGACTTTTAAAAAGATGTTGAAAGAGATAAAAGCCAATGTTGAGGGCGGCCAAACCTTTGCAGAAACACTTAGCAGATATCCCAAGCAGTTTGATGATCTTTTCGTCAATATGATTGCAGCCGGTGAAGCCGGCGGTATTCTTGACACGATTCTGCGACGGCTTTCACTGTTTTTGGAGAAAGCGGCCAAACTGAAAGCCCAGATCAAAGGTGCCATGACATATCCCCTTGTAACCATGATCATCGCCGCTATTGTGGTTGCCGTCATCATGGTATTCGTTATCCCTGTATTTGAAGAGATGTTTTCCGGTATGGGAGGGGCCCTGCCGATACCCACCCAGATCTGTGTTAATATGAGCCGGTTTATTAAAGGTAATATCATCTATATTATCGGCGGTATCGTTGCCTTTATCTTTATTGCAAAGAAATTTTATGCTACCGAAAAGGGTCGCGTGATTTGTGATGACGTTGTTCTGAAGCTGCCGGTATTCGGGGCTTTAATCCGCAAAGCTGCCGTTTCCAAGTTTACCCGCACCACGGGAACAATGCTTTCCAGCGGAGTTTCGATATTAGATTCGCTGGAAATTGTTGCTAAAACAGCCGGCAACAAAACCATTGAAAGGGCTGTATACGAAACCCGTGCTGCCATTGCCGAAGGCCGCACAATGTCCGATCCTCTTGCTGAAAGCGGGGTTTTTCCGTCAATGGTATGCCAGATGATTGCGGTCGGTGAATCCACCGGCGCTCTCGATTCAATGTTGGGGAAAATCGCCGACTTTTATGACGAAGAGGTCGACCAGGCCGTGGAAAACATGACCGCATTGATAGAACCGTTTATGCTGGTGTTTCTGGGTGTGGTCATCGGCGGACTGGTCGTTTCAATGTATCTGCCCATATTCAAAATGGCAGCTGCGCTGGGCTAATCGATTCATCTAAACTTAAGATTCGAACTTCGAATCTTGGGTTTTATAATCAACCCTTTCAGGGTTAATCCAAAGCCATGTCCTCTGGGCGCGGCCCCTTTGTTATCTATGCCCAACTCCCTTTTGACGTCCGAAAGTGAATATTATCATAGGCTAAAATGGCTTATGTTCTTTCGGCTTCTTTTTACTTCCCTGCTGCTTGGCTCCACGATTATACTGCAGCTTTCAGAGAGTCCTTCACCGCTGGCCAAACCGCTTTTGGTCTTATACGGCCTTATCACCGCTATCTTTCTGCTTTCATTTATTTACGCCGTAATTTTGCCTCGATTAAAACGCATACTTATCTTTACATACATTCAAATCGCCGTTGACACATTCATAGTAACGTTGATCATTTTCGTGACCGGCAGTTTTTCAAGCATTTTTTCATTTCTTTACCTTGTCGTGATTATCTATTCCAGCATGCTCCTTTTCCGAAAAGGCATCATAATAATGGCTGCGCTGTGCAGTATCCAGTACGGGATCATGGTTGATCTTGAATACTACGGTTTTATTAATCCGTTTGTTATGGAGGGGAGCGTTACAGCCGTTAACTATCCCGGAGGGCATGTTGTTTTTAAAATATTGGTAATTATGGTGGCTTGCTTTGCCGTGGCGTTTTTAAGCAGTCTTTTGTCTGAGCAGATCAGAAAGACAAAAAATGAATTGCTGGCTTTGGGAGAACGTGTCAAACGAGTTGAGAAGTTGGCTTACATGGGTGAAATGGCGGCGGGTATGGCCCATGAAATCAAGAATCCGCTGGCTGCACTGGCCGGCTCGATCCAGATTTTAAGGCAAGAGATTCGCTATCAGCCTGAGCATGACAAATTGATGCAGATCGTTCTGCGGGAGACGGACCGGTTAAGCATCCTGGTTAATAATTTCCTTTTGTTTGCCAAGCCTCCAGCCGCCAAAGTCGAAAAGATAATGCTCGACAGCGCCTTGGCAGAAACGGTCAAGCTTTTTGAAAAAGACGGCAGTTGTTTTGGAAGGATTTCTTTTGAAAAAGATTTTGCTCCTGATATCTGGGTCGCAATGGATCCGACGCATCTGCGCCAGGTTCTATGGAACCTTTTGTTAAATGCAGCTGAGTCGATTGCCGGAAAAGGGCGTATCGAGTTGAAAATGTATCCTTTAAAAAACAACTATGCTGAAATCATGATTGCTGATAATGGCTGTGGAATGCCGCGGGAATTGATCAAGTCGATTTTTGACCCTTTTTTTACTACCAAAATCAACGGGACCGGCCTGGGTCTTTCCATAGTTCACAGCATACTCGAATCCTATAATACTTGGCTGGAAATTGAGAGCAGGGTCGATGAGGGGACAGTCATTAGGCTGCAGTTAAAACGTACTGATCCGCCAACTTCGGCTTGACACCTTTTGGTAAATAGGTTAGCAAAAAGGGTTTACCGTACGAAATGTTAACAAATTAAAATACCATGAATAGGTGAGTTGTTAGATGGAAAACAGAAGCGATCTAATCGGGAAGCGCAGAAAAAAAATAGAGGATTTAAAAAATAACAAAATAGATCTTTTTCCCAACGATTTTAGCGTTGTCCACACAGTTAGGGATATTGCTGACGCACTTGAAGGGGTTTCGGGATCTGGGGCAGATGAAGATTTCGTATATGTAGTCGCGGGGCGTATGTTGGCGATCAACCGATTCGGGAAAGCATCCTTTATCAGATTCAGCGATCGCACCGGCCAGCTGCAGGCATATATTCGGAAAGACAAAATTGGAGATAAGGCCTACGATATTTTTAAGCAGCTTGATATCGGAGATTTTGTCGGCATAAAGGGCACCATGTTCAAAACCAAAACCGGTGAATGGACTCTGTTGGCACATGAATTAAAACTTGTCTGCAAGTCGATGCGGCCGCTTCCGGAAAAATTTCACGGTCTCAAAGATCCTGAAAAGCGTTATCGTCGGCGCTACATCGATTTAATCGTGAATTCAGATGTGCGCAAGATATTTATTAAACGGAGCAAAATCATTCAAACGATACGTACATTTCTGCTTGAGCGGGATTTTCTTGAAGTGGAAACACCCATGATGCAGTCCGTTCCGGGCGGGGCCGACGCCACACCTTTTGTCACTCATCATAATGCCTTAGGGATGGACCTGTTTCTGCGCATCGCTCCTGAGCTCTATTTAAAACGTCTGCTTGTCGGTGGCTTTGAAAGAGTGTTTGAGATTAACAGAAATTTCAGGAATGAGGGTGTTTCGTCCCGTCACAATCCGGAATTTACCATGCTGGAGTTTTATCAGGCCTATGCTACCTATGAAGACATGATGGACCTGACCGAAGAGATGTTTGCATATGTGACCGAGGCGGTGGCCGGGTCAACCACAATTAGCTATCAGGGGGCCTCTATAGATATGGGCGCCAAGTGGCGCCGCGTATCCCTTGCTGCAGCCCTGGAGGAGTATGGCGGCGTGGATGCAAATTTACTCAAAGACCAAGAGAAACTTCTTGAAATTGCTGCTTCCAGAGGGATTAAAGTAACCAAAACCGGCCGTCTTGGAAAAATCATTACCAAGCTATTTGATGTTTTGGTGGAGCCGAAACTTATCCAGCCTACATTTATTACCGGATATCCGGTGGAGGTTTCTCCGCTTTCCAGAAGAAGTGATCAATATCCAGATCTTACGGATCGCTTTGAGCTTTTTATAGCAGGGCATGAGATTGCAAACGGATTTTCAGAGCTGAATGATCCCGTTGATCAAAAAGATCGTTTCTTGCAGCAAATGGCTGACAGGGAAGCCGGTGATCAAGAGGCCCACTTAATGGACAAAGACTACATTGAAGCGCTGGAATACGGAATGCCTCCTGCTGCCGGTCAGGGGATAGGGATAGACAGGCTTGCCATGCTGCTTACCGATTCTGATTCTATCCGGGAGGTTATTCTTTTTCCGCACATGAAGCCGAAAGGGGACTAATGCGGGGCAGGGCGCAAAACGCAAAGTATTTACAGCGTTTGAAAAAGGTTTAGGGTTTCCAATTACAATACGAATTGAAGACTATTTTTCCACCAGGGGCAAGATACTTGATACTTGATTCTGGATACTTGATAATTGTCTGGTTTTTTTAAATTTTTGTCCAGCATCAAGTCTCCAGGATCCAGCATCTTCCTCAATAATGTGAAATAATTACTTATATGCCAGACAGTTTTTAAACCTAAACAGAATCGATAACGATCGCATGTCTTTTGAATACTTTATAGGTGGCCGCTACCTCAAGGCCAAACAGAAAGAAACGTTTCTTTCATTAATTACTTTTCTTTCCGTAGCCGGTGTTGCAGTGGGAGTTATGGCCCTGATTGTAGTAATTGCAGTTATGGCCGGCTTTGAAGCCGACTTGAAGTCCCGAATATTGGGAGTTGAGTCGCACGTGGTTTTAATGCGTCACGGCGAACCTTTTAGCGATTATCTAAGCGTGTCAAAATATGTGAACAAGTTCGAGGGGGTTGAAGCGGCAACTCCGTTTATTTACACTCAAGTTATGCTGCGCAGCTCATCCGGTGTTGCCGGTGCTGTACTCAGGGGCATTGACCCTCAATCCGCCGGCCGGGTAATTAAAATTTTGGAAAGCGATTCTTTGCAAAATTTAGATAAGATGCATAAGGAAAAAGGCGTGGCTGCTTCTATGCCCGGGATCATTTTAGGCCGGGAGCTTTCCAGAAGCCTGGGGGTCATTATTGGTGATGTTGTTGCTCTGATATCATCAAGAGGCATGATATCTCCAGTGGGATACTTGCCGGCTATGAAGCGCTTTAAGGTGGCAGGTATTTTTGAAGCCGGCATGTATGAATATGACGGTTCTCTGGCTTACGTTCATCTGCAGGATGCTCAGAAAATATTAAGAATGTCTGATGCTGTAACCGGTATTGAAGTGCGGGTTGATGATATCTATCAAGCCAAGAAGATTGCAGAAAAGATAGTTGCCGGCCTGGGGTTCCCGTACTGGGCCAGGGACTGGATGCAGATGAACCACAACCTATTTTCGGCACTTAAACTGGAAAAGACGGTTATGTTTATAATTTTAGTGCTGATTGTTTTGGTGGCCGCCTTTAACATCGCCAGCACGCTGATCATGATGGTAATGGGCAAAACAAAAGATATAGCCATATTAAAGGCCATGGGTTCCACAGATAAAAGCATCCGTAAAATCTTCATGTTCAACGGGATGATCATCGGTTCAGTCGGAACCGGGCTGGGAATTTGCCTGGGGATTTTTCTGTGCAAAATACTGGAAAAATATAAATTCATTGAGCTTCCGGGGGATGTTTACTATATCACTACCCTTCCTGTAAGACTTGCGGCTTTAGATGTTTTTATGATTGCCGCTGCCGCCATAGTGATATGTTTTTTGGCAACACTATACCCGGCACATCAGGCATCCAAACTCAACCCTGTTGAGGCGCTTCGTTATGGTTAGCTCCGAAAATACTGACAAAAAGACTGATGCGGATCGATTTGTCGTTGTCAGGGAGCTATGTAAAAGTTTCAATAACAGTGGTTCCCGGATAGATATTCTCAAAGGGTTAAATCTTGAGCTGGATGCCGGAGAGACGATTGCAGTTGTTGGCGCTTCCGGAATCGGTAAATCTACGCTGCTTCACTTGCTTGGAGCGCTGGACCGGCCCGATAGCGGAACCTTTTTGTTTCAAGGGGAGGATGTATTTCTTTTTGACAGTTTAAAGCTGGCAAGATTTCGCAACGAGTTTATAGGATATGTTTTCCAGTTTCATCATCTTCTCCCTGAGTTTTCAGCGCTTGAAAATGCGATGATGCCGGGATTGATTAAAGGGCTGGGCAAAAAAAAAGCCCGAAAAGCTGCGGAGGCAATTCTTGTTAAGGTTGGGCTCAAAGAACGCTTGTTGTTCAGGGTCGGCAAGCTTTCAGGAGGTGAACAGCAAAGAGTGGCCCTGGCGAGAGCGCTAGTTCTTAAACCGGTTGTGCTTCTGGCCGATGAGCCTACCGGTAATTTGGACAAGAAAAACAGCGAGCAGGTCCACGAGTTGCTTTTGGAACTGAATCGTGAATTTTGTGTTACGCTGGTTGTAGTAACCCACAACATGGAACTTGCATCTTATATGTCACGCCGTGCGACAATTATCGACGGTAAACTGGTGGAGCTGGAAAATTGAATAATATAAAAAGATGTTTGGTTTTGTTTGTTATCACGATCATGACGCTGGTACCTAATACTGCTTGTCCGCTGGAGACGGTTCGGGTTGCCGTGTTGCCCTTTGAAGTCCATTCAGTAAAAGACCTTGCTTATATGCAAGCCGAAATCGCCGGGATTATCAAGAAACATTTAAAACAGGATGGCGCGGTTGTTGTAGATTTGGAGTTAAAACCGGAGTTGAAGGGCGCAATAGCTGCCGGGGTCGACGGTATCCGTAATTTGGGTGCTAAAAGTGGTGCAGACTATATTGTTTGGGGAAGTTTAACCTGGATTGGGCAGCAGTTCAGCTTGGACGCAAAGATGATCGGGACCTTTGACGAAGCGTCGCCGAATATTTTTTTCGTGGAAGGAAAAAGCATAGAGACTCTCTTGGGAACCGTTAAGGAGCTTGCTGATAAAATCGGGATGAAGATTTTTAAGCGCGAAAAGATCACCGAGGTGCTGATTAAAGGCAACAAGCGGATAGAGTCTGATGCTATCTTAAAGATTATCAAAACCGCTCCGGGCGACATCATGCTTGCCAAGAGCCTTTCGGAGGATTTAAAGGCCGTATATTCCATGGGGTATTTTGATGATATCCGCATTGAAGCTGAAGACGGAACTGATGGGAAGATCATCACCTTTGTGATAAAGGAGAAACCGAGCGTCCGCAAAGTTCGCCTGGAGGGCAACAGGCATATCGAAGATAAAGATATACAAGAAGTGTTAGCCATCAGAACGGGCTCAATACTGAACATCAACATAATCCACGACAGTGTTAAGCAGATAGAAGATCTTTACAAGGGAAAAAATTATCACAACGTCAAGGTTGCTTATGATATTGAACACCTTGAAAACAATCAGACTGTTATCAAATTCGTTATCGCGGAAGGAGAAAAGGTTCGTATAAAAAGAATCATATTTGAAGGCAATACTGCTTATAATGATAAAAAATTAAAAAAAATGATGGAAACGTCAGAAAAAGGCTTCTTTTCATGGCTGACGTCGTCCGGCGATCTGAGTACAGAGGATCTAAACCAGGACATTGCCAAGCTTTCGGCCTTTTATCACAACAGTGGTTATATACAGGCCAAACTAGGGGAACCGAATATTGAATTTGAAGAAAATTGGATAAATATCACAATTAAAATTGTTGAAGGATCGCGATTTGAGGTTGGAACTATCGATATTGCCGGTGACCTGATTTTTTCCAAAGAGGAATTGCTGGGAAAACTGAAAATTACTAATGAAACGTTTTTCAACCGAGCAGTCGTCCGTAACGATGTGCTTGCGTTGACCGATTTTTACTCTGACGAAGGTTATGCCTACGCCGAAATAGGACCACTTATTCAACAAGATACCGAAAAGTTGATCGTCAATATCACCTATGATGTTAAAAAGAATAAACAGGTCTATTTTGAAACCATCATTATCAGCGGAAACACCAAGACAAGAGACAAGGTAATCCGTAGAGAGCTTAAGGTTTTTGAACAGGAGCTTTACAACGGAAAAGGATTAAAACGCGGCGTACGCAATCTGTACCGTCTGGATTACTTCGAAGAAGTCAAGGTTAACACGTTTAAGGGAAGCAGCGACGACAAGATGGTCTTAAAGATTGACGTTGTTGAAAAACCCACAGGCGCCTTCACCTTCGGCGGCGGCTACAGTAGCGTTGAGAGTGCTTTTGTGATGGTTTCGACTTCACAGAGAAATCTTTTCGGACGGGGCCAAGTCCTGGAGGTGAAGGCCGAGTTAGGCGGGAGGACAACCCAGTACCACCTGAGTTTTACCGAACCGTGGTTATTTGATATTCCTTTGTCAGCCGGGTTTAGGATTTACAAACTGGAGGTAGATTATGATACGTACGACAAGGAAAGCTTCGGCGGAAGTGTGTGGTCTAGCTATCCGGTTTTTGACTATACCCGCGCCAGTGTTACGTATGAATACGAGAATGCGGACATTAAAAATGTTGAACCTGATGCTTCAGATTCCATCAAAGAACTCGAAGGAATCAATGTGGAGAGCAGCGTAACCACAGGGTTGCAATATGATTCCAGGAACAGTGGGTTTAATGCTACAGATGGGTCGAAACACAGCATCTCCGTGCAATATGCAGGTTTAGGGGGCGATATCGGCTATACAAAATATTTGGCGGAAACCGGATGGTTTATACCTTTATTTAAGGATTTAGTGGGCGTTTTACACGGCGAAACAGGGTATGTCACCGAGCACTCCGGCAAGACGCTCCCGGATTGGGAACGGTTTTATCTGGGCGGTATAAATTCTCTGCGCGGTTTTGACTGGCAGGACATAAGCCCAACAGAAATCAATGAGAATGGTCTTGAATCCAAGGTCGGGGGAGACAAATTTATCCAGTTTAATCTTGAACTGAAGCATCCTTTGGTTAAGGATGCCGGTGTCTGGGGAGTTGTCTTTTTTGATACCGGCAATGTATATAACAATGATGAAAATTTTGATCTGAGCAACATGCGTGAAAGCGCCGGATTCGGTTTCCGGTGGTATTCTCCCATAGGCCCAATCCGCCTTGAATATGGATATATCCTCGATCCTGTGGAAGACGAGGGTGAGGGCGGTCGCTGGGAGTTTTCAATGGGCGGGGTATTTTAACCGGGATTTTTTATTAAATCAGATAAGCGATCTCAATGAGTTGATAAATAGTAAAGGAGGAGTAATGCGAAGGTTTAAAATAGCTTTTGTGGCAACATTCTTAACGTTTGGTCTTCTTGCAGCGCCTTTGTACGGTGCAGACGTTGCCAAAATTGGTATTGTTGATTTTCAGAGAATTCTTGAGACATCGAGTGCCGGGAAAATAGCCCAGGCAGAAATCAGTAAGCAGGGCAATAAAATAAAAGCCGATCTCGAGGAGCGCGGGGCTGCAATCGATGAAATAAGAAAGAAACTTGAACGGGAAGAGCTGGTTATGAGTAAAGAGATGCGTCAAGAGCGAGAACGTGAAATTAGAATAAAAATCAATGACTTTAAGTCATTGGAGAAAAAGTATAGGACTGATTTCCAGGAGCTGGAGAAGCGGCTCGTGTATCGCATCCAAGGCGATATCTTTAATCTTGTTGAGGATGTTGCAAAAAAGGGAGGTTATCTGCTTGTACTTGAAAAACGTCAGGGAGGTGTACTGTATAATCCTAAAACAATCGAAATCACCGACAACATAATCCAAATGTACAATGCCAAATTTGCCCAGAAGGAAAATGAAGAGGGCCAAACCGAGAAGAAATAGATAATGGAAATATCACTATCGAAAATTGCTGAGATTGTCGGAGGTGAGGTTAAAGGTGATGTTGATAAACGTATTCGTGATGTAGGCTCTTTTGACGAAGCCCATGGTGATGCAATAACATTTGCCGGAAACCCAAAATTATTAAAACGGATTGATGCAACCGCTGCAGGGGCGGTTATGGTGCCCCGTGATTTTCAGGCGTCTATGCAAAACCTGGTGCTGGTGGAAAATCCTCAAGTTGCTTTTGCTAAAATCGTTAAAATTTTTCATCCACCTTTAAAACTGCAACCGGGCATAAGTTCAAAGGCTCATATTGGAGAGGAATTTACATATGGCCAAGACGTTTCCATTGCGCCTTTTGCAGCCATTGGAAACAATGTTACCGTAGGGCAGCGTGTTACTATTTCTTCCAATGTTTTTATCGGAGACAACGTTGTCATTGGGGATGATGTGAAGATACATCCCAACGTAGCGATTTTAGAACACAGCATAATAGGGAACAGGGTTATTATGCATGCCGGGACGGTTGTCGGCAGTGATGGTTTTGGTTTTGCTCCTGACGGAGATACGTATTACAAGATTCCCCACATCGGCTATGTTCAAATAGATGATGATGTTGAAATCGGTGCACTCAACGCTATCGACAGGGGTACCTTCGGCAAAACCTGGATTCAAAAGGGCGTCAAGACCGACAACCTGGTTCATGTCGCTCATAATGTTACTGTAGGTGAGCATTCGCTCCTGGTAGCGCAAGTCGGAATTTCCGGCAGTGTTACCATTGGGAAACACGCCGTACTTGCAGGGCAGGCCGGCGTTGCCGGACACCTTAACATCGGGGACAATGCAATCATAGGCCCGCAGGCCGGCGTTGCCAAGTCGGTGGCGAGCGGCGAAGTTGTTTCAGGGTCGGTGGCGATGCCTCATCGCATATGGCTGAAGCTTCAACAGATACTACCCACATTGCCTGAACTTAAAAAGAGACTGGCAGAAGTCGAAAAAAGATTGATAAAAATTGAAAAGAATTGACAAGCTTAAGGCTAAAAAATGTAACTTCTCAATAAGTTAGGGTTTAGAAAATCGTCGGGCTTCAGAATTTTTCAAAAAAGGCGCCATCAACTACGCTATCTAAGGGTGACCAAATATTTATGATTTGTCAAATTGTTCGAGAGGTTGTAAAACGTTTCGGCAGCAATCATAAATATTTAGCCACCGTGAGCTGCCGTGGCAGACGACCAGGATATCACCTTTTTTGAAAAACCCTGAAGCCCTTTTCCCCGAGGTTATTGAGAGGTTACCCAAAATTTGTCACCCAAAGGTTAACGGAGAGAGAGAATGAAGATAGCTTATGATATTCAGAAAATCATGGAATTGTTACCTCATCGCTATCCTTTTATTATGATCGATCGCATTATTGAACTTGTGCCGGGCGAGAAGGTTGTGGCTTTGAAAAACGTAACTATCAACGAGCCTTTTTTCCAAGGCCATTTCCCGGGAGAGCCCATTATGCCGGGAGTGCTGATTATCGAGGCCATGGGCCAGGCCGGGGCTGTACTGGCTGCTGAATCCATGGATCCGGACAAGAAAGGGTCGCTGATTTTTTTTATGGGGATGGATAAAGTCAAATTTCGGAAACCTGTTGTTCCCGGTGACCAGATTATCTTTGAGATTAAATTTCTGAAACAGCGATCTCAAGCTTTTAAGATGTCCGGCATTGCCAGCGTCGACGATAAACGTGTGGCCGAAGCGGAGCTGATGGCTACTTTTGGAGAAAAATCATGATACATGCCACGGCAATTGTTGATTCGGGGGCGGAAGTCGACTCCAATGTTGTCATCGGTCCGTATTCAGTTATCGGCGACAATGTTGTTGTCGGGTCAGGAACGGTTATTGGACCACATGTCGTTGTTGATCCGTACACGAGCATTGGACCGGACTGTCGAATTTTTCAATACGCCGCCGTCGGAACTGTTCCCCAGGATTTGAAATTTCGGGGCGAAAAGTCGTTTGTCAAGATCGGCGCTAAAACGACTGTGCGCGAATTTGTTACTATTCACCGGGGAACGGCAGAAGGCGGCGGAATTACCGAAGTCGGTGAAGAGAATCTGTTAATGGCCTATTCACATGTCGCCCATGACTGTATTACCGGAAGGGGAGTAATTCTTTCCAACAATACAACCCTGGGAGGGCATATTATTATTGGTGATTATGCTATTATCGGCGGCCTTGTGGCGATTCATCAGTTTGTGCGGGTCGGAGATTATGCTTTTGTGGGCGGAAAATCTGCGGTGGTCAAAGATATTCCGCCCTATGTGATAGCATCAGGCGACAGGGCCAGTCTGCACGGTTTAAATAATGTTGGTTTAAAACGCAAAGGGTTTCCCCAAGAAACGTTATTGCAACTGAAAAAAGCATACAGAATCATTTTCCGTATCGGCTTAACCTTGAATGAGGCCATCGAAAGAGTACGCGCTGAGGTCGATCAAATACCCGAGGTAAAAAACCTCATAGAATTCATCAAATCTTCTCAGCGCGGGATTACCAGGTGATGAATTCGCAATGTTCAAAAGGAGAGGTATGAAGCAACTCCGCGTTGGTGTTGTCGGTGTCGGCTATCTTGGCAGGTTCCATGCTGAAAAGTATGCAAGTATGGATGCGGTAGACCTTGTTGGCGTTGCCGATACCAACATGTCACAAGCTGCGAATATCGCCGGCAAGTATCGTACCACGGCATATTCAACCTATCAGGACCTTTTTGGAAAAGTGGATGCTGTCAGCATCGTTGTTCCGACTCCATCCCATTTTACGGTCGCCATGGATTTTTTGGAGAATGACGTTGATGTTCTCATCGAAAAACCCATGTCGACCACACTTGAAGAGGCTGATCGGCTGATTCGGTTTGCAGATTCAAAAGGTCTTATTATTCAAGTGGGGCACCTTGAACGATTTAATCCTGCCGTTGTTGCTTTGAAGGATATCGTTGCCAAGCCGATGTTCATCGAGTCGCACCGGTTGAGTATCTACAAGGATCGCGGTACCGACGTCAGCGTGGTTCTTGACCTTATGATTCATGATATCGATATTATTTTGAACTTCGTTAGATCCGAAATCAGTGAAATCCGTGCGGCGGGAATTTCTGTTATCGCTGAAAACGTTGATATTGCAAATGCACGTCTTGAATTTCAAAGCGGATGTGTTGCCAATGTTACCGCCAGTCGCATTTCTACCAAAAATGAACGTAAAATTAGACTGTTCCAAAAAGATGCCTATGTGTCAGTCGATTTTACGAGCCAGGAAATTACCGTTATCCGGCAGGATAGTAAAAAAGATGACGGCTTGATTCCGGGCATGGAAATTAAGCAGTATTGTTTTACAAAGGGTGATGCCCTGGAAGATGAAATAAAATCTTTTGTACAATCGGTCGTCAACCGTGAAGCACCACAGGTTACGGGACAGATGGGACGTGATGCCCTAAAAATAGCTTTAATTATTATGGAGCAAATTAAAAATTCTGCCAGCCGGCTGTCTGATTCTGTAGAATGATTAATTCGCACAAATAACCTCAATCAGCAAGACTCAATTGAGGTTTTTGCAATCCGTCGATGCGATAAATTGAACATTTTTAGGTGCAATTAAATAATAAAACCAATGGGTTCCATTTATAAAAAAAAGTGTGTAATGATAATTGCAGGTGAAGCTTCCGGCGACCATCACGGGGCCAAGCTGGTAAATGCAATGCAAAAAAAAAACAATGCGCTCTTTTTCTGCGGCATTGGCGGACAGGCTCTTAAAAATGAGGGTGTCAGGATTTTGGTTGATGCTTCCGAACTTGCCGTTGTGGGGATTACGGAGGTTTTATACAAAATAACCAATATATTAAAAGGACTGTCGGTTGCAAAAAAAGCCCTTAAAACAATGCATCCCGACCTGCTCATCTTGATCGATTTCCCAGATTTTAACCTTAATGTCGCTGCGACTGCCAAGAAGCTCGAAATCCCCGTGCTTTATTATATCACCCCCCAGGTTTGGGCCTGGAGATCGGGCCGTATTAAAAAAATAGGAAAATTAGTGAATCATGTGGCGGTTATTTTGCCGTTTGAGGCAGATTTTTTTAAAAGGCATCAAATTCCTGTGACATTTGTCGGCCATCCGTTACTCGACAATAACCATTCTCTCCCTGCCTTGGAAAGGCAGACCGAGCCTAATTTTACCGTCGGCTTACTCCCCGGCTCCCGTGATCGGGAGATTGCCAGGCACCTGCCGGTGATGCTGGATGCTGCGCAGATATTGGCAGAACGGATCAAGAATATAAAATTTGTGATTTCGCTTGCTCCTGCTGTGGAAAAACAATACGTGGAAGCGCTCATTGCAAAACATAAAAATTTAATTAACTTTGAAATGATTGAAGGCGGGGTGGATGAAGTTTTCGAAAAATGCAGACTGGTCGTTGCCGCTTCGGGTACGGTTACTCTGGAATCTGCAATTTCCGGCACACCGATGGTAATCATTTATAAGCTGTCCCCGATTAGCTACTGGTTGGGGCGGGTTTTGATTCGTGTCAAACATATCGGCCTTGTTAACCTTATAGCAGGTAAAAGGATTGTTCCTGAACTGCTGCAAGGGGAAGCCTCTCCCGGTAAGATAGCAGATACAGTCTTTGAGATGTTAAATGACGTTCCCGGCTTGGAGCGTTTGAGAAATGAGCTTTTGAGAACAAGAGATGCGCTGGGTGAGCCGGGAGCCTCAGCGCGCGTTGCTGATATAGCCCTGAATATACTTTACCCGGATATTTCACACGCCGATATCACCGCATCCGCTGTGTTGTGAAGCATTTGCGGTGACAGACCACAGCTTCATGCTTCACGCCTTGCGGCTACGGCAATCTCGATGCGTGAAATATCCGGGTTAGAGCGCAAATTCTATAAACTTAATGAGAAATGGCGATTTTAAAAAAAATATCAAAACCGGTCTTAAGAGATAGACACAAACGGATCCTTGCCCTGATCAAGGAAAACAGGTACCGGCTATTTTTGGCAATGGTATGTATGCTGGTCATGGCTGCGGCAACCTCGGCCACTGCTTTTTTGGTAAAACCGGTACTGGACGACATTTTTTTTAATAAGGACACCTTGATGCTTAAGATAATTCCGGTGGCCGTTATTCTGATATACTTGCTCCGTGGTCTGGCAACGTACGGGCAGGACTATTTGATGAATTATGTGGGTGAAAGCATTATCAGGCGTTTACGCGATGACCTCTATAGCCATATACAGGATCTGCCGGTCGCCTTTTTTCACAAAGAAAAGACCGGCGTACTAATGTCGCGAGTAACCAGCGATGTCGGTATTGTCAAAACCATGGTTTCGACCGCGGTTACAGGCTCATTAAAAGATTGCTTTACGATAGTAGGCTTAACTATCGTTATCTTTTACCGGGACTGGAAAATGGCCCTGTTTGCTTTTGCTATTTTACCTTTGGCTTTTTACCCAATTGTAGAGTTCGGTCGACGGGTGCGGCGAATTAGTACCGGTTGGCAGGAAGCCGTCGGCGATTTAAGTTCTTTTCTGCATGAGACCTTTGCGGGCAACAAGATCGTCAAGGCTTTTGGAATGGAGCACTATGAAAAGGAGCGTTTTTACGAAAGAACACTCGGTCTTTTTAAACTGGAGATGAAAGCCGTTATCGCGCGCTCATTGTCTTCACCCATCATGGAGTTTTTGGGCGGAATCGGAATTGCTTTTATCATATGGTACGGTGGTTCCAAGGTGCTTAAGGGTACCTCTACCGCCGGAACTTTTTTCTCTTTTATGGCTGCAGTTCTAATGCTGTATGATCCGATAAAGAAGTTAAGCGGTCTCAATAACGCGGTTCAGCAAGGGCTTGCTGCGGTCGACAGAATTTTTGATGTCATGGAGACAAAATCAGAAATCAAAGAGCCTCAGAATCCAGTCATACTTGAACGCGGACCGCACAGGGTCGCTTTCGAGAACGTATTTTTTAAATATGAAGATGATATTATCTTAAAAGACATCAATCTGGATGTGCAGGCCGGCGAGATTTTGGCGCTTGTGGGCATGAGCGGTGGAGGAAAAACCTCTCTGGTCAATCTGTTACCCAGGTTCTATGATGTCACTGAAGGGGCGATTTTGATCGACGGTGACGATATTCGCAAGGCATCGATATCTTCGTTGCGCGATCAGATGGCAATCGTTACCCAGGAACCTATACTTTTTAACGATTCCGTGCGCAACAATATCGCCTATGGCAACTACAGAGCTTCGGATGAAGAAATCCGAAGAGCTGTAGTTGCCATAGGCAATATTGTTCCGCACGGAATCGTTAAAAAGTATGGGTTCCTGGGTAACGATTGCCATCTGATCACGCAGCGAAGCTATCGATGCCTTGCGGATATCAACACCGTCGATCAAAATCGCCCCTTCAGTGACATCATAGAACCTGGGTAACAGATTGACCAGAGAGGTTTTTCCTCCACCGCTCATGCCCACAAGCGCCA
>JAQBHK010000312.1:0-3731 GCA_032127815.1 Desulfobacterales bacterium | reverse complement strand
GAGATGTTGTTGTAGAAGATCGCAGACGCGGACGGCACAACCCGGTGCCAAATCTGGAACACGTCCGTACCGGACCCGGTTTCCACCCACAGCGCGGGCTGGTGACCGGTGTGCGGCAGCTCGAATGTCTGATCGTCGGTGCCGTCCCCGGTGTAGCACTCGTACCAGTCCCCGGTGATCCGCACCGTGGACCGGGCGTCAACCGCGCCCCAGTCCTGGTCCTCCCCGAAGATCTGCAACCAGCCGACCTTCACAGAATCCAGGTCAGCCGTCCACGCGCCGTCAGTGATGGAATCCGCCGCGTCCGGGGTCGTCTCCCCCACATCCTTGGTGAGGGTCAACACACCGGACGTAGCGTCGCCGGAGTCCAACCGGACAACCTTCCCCGTGTCCGCGCCCGAGTTCCAGGTGATCGCATCACCCACAGACGGCAACGTCCCCGACCCACCCGAATACGCCACCTCGAACGTGCGGGTCGCGTCGATGTGCAGGGTGCCCTCAGACAGGGTGATGTCCCCGAGGATGCCCATGTCAACGGATATTGTAAGGAACTTGCGCGCTTCAAAAGACCCCGCAGAATTATTTTTGAAGATGTGCCCCGCAATCCGACCGGCAAAATTGAAAAGCCCAAGCTGAGAAAAAAATACAGCGGGATAACCGAAAGCTTTTCAATTTAAATGAGCGTAAACAAAATGAAGAATCGGATTGCAGTTTGCGCCCTCATATTGACGCTGGTCGTTATGCCCGCCTCCTTGAAGGCCGCGGAGACGGTGCGGCATGATCTTAAAATAGTGCTATATCCGGCAGAGCAGCGTTTTATTGCCGAAGATACGATCACTATCCCTGCAAAGCTTTTTCCTGGTTTGCAATTTCTTCTGCACAGCGGAATGCAGCCCTCCTCGCCCACTGCGGGCACGCATATTATAAGGGATGCCGAGAGGTCGGAAGCCGTCTTGCTGGAATCTTTCAAAGTAAGCCTTCCGCCGGGGCGGAACACATTTGTGCTCGAGTACGGTGGAACTATACACCACGTTCTTAAAGCGTACGGCCAGGAGCAGGCCCGGGGCTTTATGGGCACGCCGGGCGTTATTTCCAAGGAGGGAGTGTATCTGGCAGAAAATTCCGGCTGGTACCCCAAGTTTGGTAAAGAGCTGGTGACCTTTACTCTCCAGGTGGAGCTGCCGAAGCAATGGGATGCCGTCAGTCAGGGCGAACGCACACTCCATATCAGCAAGGGAGATACAACCGTTGTGCAGTGGGAGTCGCCCCAAGTACAGGAAGAAATTTATCTGGTTGCGGGGCCGTTTATTGAATATACACAGCCGGCCGGCAGGGTCGCTGCCATGGTATTTCTCCGCAAACCGGACGAAGCTCTGGCCGGCAAGTATTTAGATGCCGCGGTCCGGTATCTGGCCATGTATGCAGATCTCATCGGTCCTTATCCTTATAAAAAATTTGCCCTTGTGGAAAACTTCTGGGAGACCGGTTTCGGCATGCCCTCTTTTACGCTCCTGGGTCCCCAAATTATGCGCTTCCCCTTTATTCTGCATTCTTCCTATCCGCACGAAATCCTCCATAACTGGTGGGGCAACAGTGTCTATCCGGACTACGAAAAAGGCAACTGGACCGAAGGGCTGACCGCTTACCTGGCAGACCACCTTGTCAAGGAAATCAGAGGCAATGCCGCGGCATACCGGCAGGAGGTTCTGCAGAAGTACACGGACTATGTGCGCAAAGGGCGGGATTTTGCGCTGGTCCAATTCCGCTCCCGTCACAGCACTGCGTCCGAAGCCGTTGGTTACGGCAAATCCCTGATGTTCTTCCACATGCTTCGTCAAGAACTGGGCGATGCAGCTTTTGTGCAAGGTCTTCGGGATTTTTTTAATAGAAACCGTTTCCGGACGGCCTCTTTTGATGATCTTCGCAAAAGCTTTGAAGGGGTATCGGGCCAGGAGATGAGTGTCGCTTTCAACCGGTGGATAACGCAAGCGGGAGCGCCGGCGTTAAGAGTCAGCCGGCCGCAAGCCAGACCTGAAAGAGACGGATGGATTCTAACCGCCCTGATAGAACAGGTTCAATCAGAAGAAGTGTATCATTTGCGTATTCCGGTTGCAGTAACCATGGAAGGACAAGAGCGGGCCCGCCAGGACGTGGTTGTTATGGACAAAAAGCGCATTGAGCTGCGGCTCCGCACGCCTGCCAGGCCTTTAAGGCTGGACGTGGACCCTGAGTTTGATCTGTTTCGCAGGCTTGACCGGGGCGAGATTCCGGCGGCCCTGTCACAGGCTCTTGGAGCGCAAAAAATGCTGATCCTGCTGCCGTTCTCGGCCGACAAGAATATGATAGAAGCCTATCGTGGTCTGTCCCGATCTCTGGCTCAATCAGGACCGGACGACGTGAGCGTCAAGCTCGATAGCGAGGTGCAAAAGCTTCCGGCGGACCGTGCCGTTATCCTGTGCGGGTGGAAAAATCGTTTCAGATCGGATATGGTCTCCGCTCTATCAGGATATGATGTTAGTATAAACCAGGAGAGAGTATCCATCGGCCAAACCGGCATCCAGCGGAAAGATCATGCCGTCGTGCTCACTGCAAGACATCCAAGCAATAAGGATTTATCCATCACGTGGATTGCATCCGACCTGCCCCAAGCCCTGCCGGGCCTTGGGCGGAAATTGCCGCATTACCACAAGTACAGTTATCTTGGATTTCTAGGGCCCGAGCCCGTTAATGTGGCCAAGGGGAGATGGCCGGTGCTTGATTCTCCTATGACTGTTTTTCTGCCCCGCTCCGACGGCATGAATGCAAAAATTGAGAGAGGGAAGCAGGCAACCAGAACGCCTTTAGCGACCCTTGAGCCGGGTTTTTTCAAAAACGATAGAAACTCCCCATTTTAACACAAAAATTGATGCGCAATAATCCCATACCGGTCAAGATGTTTTTGGTTTTGGATCGATGTCGTTTCGTTTTATACAAAATTGGAATTGATTCCACGGTCGGGCTTTGTCCATTCTAGTTCTTCAATTATTGTCCCGGCATCCAGCCTGTAGCAGGCGGATAGGCAAGTTATGGCGGAAATGACCATAAGGTTAGTCCGTTGCAAGCAAAGCGTGATTGACAATTTGGCTCGCCTTTGGTAGTTTGTCACCGTAAACTCGATGTTTTCATGCGTTACCGTATGCTTGAAATCCATGTATAATCGATAACTAGCAAATCACAAAGAAAATTATACTGATCCACAGGTGCTGCAGTTGGTCTTTTATTTTTTCATGAGGTTAACAATTGGTGAATAAACAACGTCAAGTTAAGGTCCGGCGCTGGAAACCGGAAGACATTCCCACAATAGTCGAGATACAAAGAGCGGCGTATCCCAACTTTGCGGACAGTGACTTGTGCGACGAACGCTGCTACCGTTTCCAGATAGTGGCTTTCCCGGACGGACAGATACTGGCCGAGATTGGCGGCAAAATCGTGGGTTACGCGACCTCCTTAATCGTTCAGCTTTCTGATGAATCGCCCTGGTACTCCTATGAGGAGATTACAGGGGTAGGCACTTTCAGCACCCACAACCCCGGCGGGGACACACTGTATGGGGCTGACATAGCCGTACTTCCGGACTATCGCGGGCATGGCATCGCGGGCAAGCTCTACCAGGGCCGTAAGCGGATCATGACCCGGTACAACCTAATGCGCATGGTTGCGGGCGGTCGTATCCCGGGATACAAAGACCATGC
>JAQBHK010000311.1:0-10648 GCA_032127815.1 Desulfobacterales bacterium | reverse complement strand
CCCCGCCAAAAAGACGGCGGGCAAGCAAAAAACAAACAAGCTCCAAACTACAAGCACCCCGCCAAAAAGACGGCGGGCAAGCAAATTCCAAGGAAATTCCAAAGTTTGTTATTTTGAATTTCGGTCATTGTGATTTGTTTGATATTTGTTATTTGGAATTTAATTTACTTAATTTCTTTTAGCTTTTCCAGAGTTGCCTGCAGCTTCTGTTGCTTTTCAACTGCGCGGGCATACTTTTTCTTTACCTTTTCAACAATTTCTTCAGGAGCTTTGTCAAGAAAACTCTCGTTGCCCAGTTTTTTGGAAATAGCGGTAAGTTCGCCTGTCAGCTTAGTGATTTCCTTTTCAAGACGACTCTTTTCTTTGGCGAAATCGATAATCCCTTCAAGAGAGACAAAAATCGAAGCACCGTCTACAATGGCGGTCGCCGCTGTTGGAGGCCTCTCCCCCGGCTCTTGGACAGTAATGGAGTCCAGTTTGGCCAGGTTGATGATCAGATCCTGGTATTTTTGGACGATCTTTCTGGTAGATTCGTTCTGTGACTGAACCATTACGGCCAGGGATAGAGACGGAGGTATGTTCATCTCGCCCCTTATGTTTCTGATTCCTGTTATTATGCCGGATATAAGCTCCATTTTTGATTCGGAGTCGATGTCACGGCGCCGGCTGTCGATACTGTCAGAGTCATCAGAGGGAAACACGGCTTGCATGATGGAACCTTCGGTTCCCGGTAGTTTGTGCCAGATCTCCTCGGTTACAAAAGGAATAAAAGGATGCAGCAGGATCGTTGTATCGCGCAGGACCCGCCATAAAACGCTCAGGGTTGCTTGACGCCGTTTTTGGTCGTCACTGCTGTACAAAATGGGTTTGATGGCTTCCAGGTACCAATCACAGAATTCGTGCCAGACAAAATTATAAAGGGCACTGGCGGCGTCGTTGAAACGGTAATTGTCAAGAGCTGTGCAAACGATGTCGACCGTGCCATTGAGCCTGGATAAAATCCAGCGGTCCGGAAGTGACAAATGGTCGCGATCGATCTTTTCGTATCCGGTCTCAAGGTGCATCAAAGCGAAGCGGGTAGCATTCCAAATCTTATTGATAAAATGCCGGTATCCTTCCACACGCTTTTCAGACATCTTGACGTCGCGGCCCTGGGCGGCGAAGGCTGCCAGAGTAAACCGGAAGGCATCGGTGCCGTATTGTTCAATAACGCTTAAAGGGTCGATGACGTTCCCTGTTGATTTACTCATCTTTTTGCCCTCTTCGTCACGGACCAGGGCATGTACATAAACATCTTTAAACGGTACATCTTTCATGAAATGGATGCCCATCATCATCATGCGCGCCACCCAGAAAAAGAGAATGTCGAAACCGGTAACCAAAACGGAGGTGGGATAAAATTGCTTTAAAAGTTCCGTCTGCTCCGGCCATCCCATGGTAGAAAAGGGCCACAGGGCGGAGCTGAACCAGGTGTCAAGGACATCGGTCTCCTGTACAAGATCGTTCCCGCTGCAGGCCGTGCACGTCTGGGGCGCGTCCATGGCAACCATAACCTCTTCGCAGTCTTTGCAGGTCCATGCCGGAATCTGATGTCCCCACCATATCTGCCTCGAAATGCACCAGTCTTTAATGTTGTTCATCCATTCAAAATAGGTTTTGGTCCACATCTCCGGAATGATTCTGGTGTCACCGTTTTTAACCGCATCGATGGCTTTGGCCGCCAGTGGTTTGGCCTTTACGAACCACTGTTTTGACAGGTTGGGCTCAATAACGGTCTTGCACCGGTAGCAGTGACCGACGCTGTGTTTGTAAGGCGCTACCTTGATCAGCAGGCCGTCTGTCTTAAGTGCTTCCACTACCGCCTCTCGGCATTCAAAGCGGTCGAGTCCCTCAAATTTCCCGGCCTCGGATGTCATCAGGCCGTCGTCTCCGATCACTTTAACACGCTCAAGATTATGGCGCATACCGATTTCAAAGTCATTGGGGTCATGTGCAGGCGTAACCTTCAACGCTCCGGTGCCGAATGACATATCAACATATTTGTCGCAGATGATGGGGATTATCCTGTTCATGAGAGGCAGCAGCACCTCGCGGCCTTCGATACCGTGGTAGCGCTCATCCTCGGGATTCACGGCCACGGCCGTATCGCCCAGCATGGTCTCGGGCCGGGTTGTGGCAATAACCACACTGCCTTTATCTGCCTTAAAAGGGTAGCGGATATGATACAGATAACCCTCGTGCTCTTCATGGTCGACCTCAAGATCGGCCAGGGCCGTGAAACAGCGATCACACCAGTTAATGATATAATTGCCGCGGTAGATAAGGCCCTCATGATACAGTTGCACGAAAACCTTGCGTACCGCTATTGACAGCCCTGCATCCATGGTAAAGCGTTCCCGCTGCCAGTCGCATGAAGCACCGAGGCGCTTGAGCTGATTGATGATTGCACTGCCATACTCTTCGCGCCATTCCCAGACAGACTCGATGAATTTTTCTCTCCCCAACCGGTGTCGGTCCAGCCCCTTGGCGGCCAGATCTTTTTCTACAACGTTCTGGGTAGCGATACCGGCGTGATCGGTACCCGGCATCCACAGGACGTTGTCGCCGCGCAGGCGCCGGTAGCGGCACAAAATATCCTGCAAAGTATTATTCAGAGCGTGACCCATGTGGAGCACACCGGTAACATTGGGCGGCGGTATCACGATGGAATAACTTGATTTTTCACTTTTCTCTTGGGCCGAAAACAGCCCCTGGCTTTCCCAGAAATCGTACCAGCGTTTTTCAACGCTGTGGGGTTGATAGCCTTTGTCAAGTAGATTGGAACTCATACGATATTGCTCCTCGTTTAATCCGCGGATAAAATCGTAGTACGATTTTATTTCAGTTTTAAAATTGAAAAAGGGGATTAATACTAATCCCCGATTCATTCGCCTTTGGTTGATTGCACTGATTTAGATTCTAACCGGCAGGAACAACGTGCTGCTCACCGGCACCATCATTTTTCGTTACCCGATACTTCTTCTATCAGGATCTTTTTTAATCGCTCTATTTCCTTGGAGACGGTTTTTTCAATAACCTCGACAAGGAGGCTGTCGATTTTATCGTAAAACATATTTTTGATTACACGCTCAAGGGCCGCATCCAGCTGTTTGCCGGATATATCCATTCCTTCAGCCGGTACGGTGTCCGTCGGTTCAGCCGCTGTCTCCTCAGGCTCGTCCCCATACTCATCCTCATCGTCTTCCGTACCGATTTCCATCCCCAGCGAATCTACGAAATCATCTTCCTCATGATCGATATCCAGGTCATCATTGAAATCCAGGTCATCATTGAAATCCTCGTCCAACTCGATAGTTGCTGCTAAAGGATCTACGGCATGATCGATGGGCTCGCCTGCGTCTTCCGATGCTTCTGTGATTTCTTCGGTCAGTTCCAAGATCAGTTCGTTACCATCCGGCTCTTTTTCTTGATCGGGTTGATTATTTTCGCTCATATACCCCCCATCGGCAATAACATTTCATTTCGAACTTTCGGAATGTTTAACGGATTACTTGAAGCTAAAAAAATTATCATACAGCATGCAGCATGTCAAGATAATTGATTTTTTTGCCAAATTAAATGTAAAATGATTTGCAGAACCGACATTAAAATACTATTAGACTTAGGCGGGATCATTCAATTTCCGGCTAACAATATTGCTTATGCTATTTGAAAGACGAAACGTATGCGTTATTTTTTTCTCGAACAGTCTGCAGTCGGCGACCCGCAGTTATTGATTACCGGCTCTGATGCCAGACATATAAGAACCGTGTTGCGTCTGAAGCCCGGCGATGAAATCGGGTTGTTTGACGGCCAAGGCTTTGAGTACCAGGCCCGGATTGTAGCTGTATCCGCCGGCCGCGTAGAGGTGTCGGTACTTCAACGCTACCCTGCAACGGCCGAATCCCCGGTTCAAATAATCGTTGGCCAGGCTTTTCTAAAAGAAAAGAAAATGGACCTCCTTGTACGGCAGCTCACAGAGCTTGGAATAAGTAAATGGACACCTTTTTTTGCCAAGCGATCGGTTCCCCGGCCCAGCCAACAAAACCTTTCAGCACGTACCAAAAGATGGGAAAAAATTTCCAAAGAAGCCCTCAAACAGTGCAAACGAGGCTGCGTTACGGCCATCGGAGAAACCGCAACTTTTGAAGAAGTATTAAATCAAAGTCAGGCCTGTGATATAAAAATCGCTTTCTGGGAAAATGAATCGGAACCGGTAAATGTCCCCCTGCCGGGATCTGAGCGGCAAATTGAAAAAATATTTGTCTTGCTGGGTCCTGAAGGGGGTTTTACCGCCAAGGAAATTGAACAGGCCCGAGCCCAAGGGTTTATAACCGCCGCCCTGGGCCCCCGTGTTCTGAGGGCTGAAACAGCGACGGTAGCGGCATGTGTTCTGCTGCAATATTTTTACGGTGATATGGGGACAAAACGGTAACCGTTCACGGGTTCGGGGTTCAAAGGTTTACTCCTGAAAACCTGGTCCTTTGAGATAGGTTAGAGCTTTCCGGCTCTGCCTTGTAGTTTTGTGTCCAAAATCACAAATCCCAAGCACCAAATTACAAATAAATCTCAAATTCCAATATTCAATGACCAAAACCTTCTAGCATGAGACATTGTTTGGATTTTTGAATTTCGGTCATTGTTATTTGTTTGATATTTGATATTTGATATTTGGAATTTAATTTGCTCCATTGAGATAGGTACAACCCTATGGAGTGAAACCAAAGCCGGGTCTTCTGGGCAAGGATATTTTCATTATAACAGAGAAAGGGGTGGAACAAATCTATAAGCATAATTCTCCGCGGGACATTTTGCGATCCTATTTCGGCTACGACAGTTTTTTAGAACACCAGGAAGAAATAATCCGTCATCTGACATCAGGCAAAGACGCACTGGCTCTAATGCCCACCGGGGGCGGCAAATCGATCTGTTATCAGATTCCGGCGATGCTGCGAAGCGGTACAGGCGTTGTAATTTCACCCCTTATCGCCTTGATGCAAGATCAGGTGGACGCGTTACGTCAACTGAACATCCGGGCAGATTTTTTAAACTCCAGTTTATCAGCGCAAAAAGCCCGTGAAGTTGAAGAGCGCCTGGTTGCCGGAAAACTGGATCTGCTTTACATCGCTCCGGAACGATTAGTAACGGATCGTTTTCTACAGCTGCTGAATAAAACACAGATTGCTTTGTTTGCCATTGATGAAGCACATTGTGTTTCCCAGTGGGGACATGATTTTCGTCCGGAATATTTACAGCTTTCCATTTTATCCCAAAAGTTTCCCGAAGTGCCGCGGATAGCCCTGACAGCTACCGCCGATCCGGTAACACGCAAAGAAATATTAAAAAAGCTGAATTTGGAAACAGCGGCACAATTTGTCTCCAGTTTTGACCGCCCCAACATATATTACCGTGTCGAGATTAAACAGAACTGGAAAAAACAGTTTTCGGATTTTTTAAATACGGAACATCAAAAAGATTCTGGGATCGTATATTGTTTAACCCGCAAAAAAGTGGAAAAAACCGCCGCCTGGCTGTCTGAAAAAGGCTATAAGGTGTTCCCTTATCATGCGGGGTTGGATCAAAAAGTGCGTTTGGCGCACCAGCGACGCTTCCTCCACGAAGAGGGCGTAATTATTGTGGCGACAATTGCCTTCGGCATGGGCATTGATAAGCCGGATGTACGTTTTATTGCTCATCTTGACTTGCCCAAAAGTCTGGAAGCCTACTATCAGGAAACCGGACGCGCGGGACGTGACGGCCACAAAGCGGATGCATGGATGATCTACAGTTTAGCCGATGTAATTGCCGTACGAACACTGCTGGACAGATCTGAAGGCGATATGCAGTTTAAAAGAATCCAGCACCGCAAGCTGGAAGCCTTTTTAGGATATTGTGAAACCACCGGCTGCCGCAGGCAGGTGTTATTGGGCTATTTTGGTGAAGAATTTCCCAGGGCCTGTGGGAATTGTGATACATGTCATGGTGAAATAGAAACCTGGGATGGAACCATTGCCGCCCAAAAAGCCCTTTCCTGTGTCTATCGGACCGGTCAGCGTTTTGGCGCTGAATACCTCAGTGATGTTCTGTGTGGATCAGACAATGAGAGAATTGGGCGCTTCCGGCATGATAAGATTCCCACATTTGGTGTCGGCGCGGACCTTTCCAAAAAAGAATGGAAGTCAATCTTTCGCCAGCTGATCGCCGCCGGTCTGCTGTTCGTAGATTTAGAGAGCAAAGGCGGTTTTAAACTGACTGATAAAAGCTGGGCTGTTCTGAGGGGAGAAAAAAGTGTCCGACTCCGTAAAGATCCGCTGACTAAAAAAGCAAAGCAACCACCGCGTTCAATCAGCAAACATGCAAATGATTTATTTGACCCAATCTCAACCGATCTGTGGGAAAAACTGCGCGCCTTGCGACTGAAGCTTGCCAAAGAACAGGACATAGCACCTTTTATTGTTTTTCATGACCGCACATTACGAGAATTGGTGGCGCATTTACCACGGTCTATGGAAGAAATGAGAGGCATATCAGGGATTGGTGAACACAAATTAGAGCTGTATGGAGAAAACTTTTTAGACCTCATCCTTGAACATGTGCAGCAAAGCTCTTAATATATAAAGCACAAATTATACAATTAGAGTTACCGTTGGATATGAACAATGAACCGCAGAATCTTTATCCGCAAACTGCTTTACAGCCTGCAGACCATGTTGCTGATGCGCCTTGTGCATCCTGCGGTGCTGCCGGCAGCTATCAAAAAAATGGAAAGCGACCAACGGCACTACAGACCTTTGAACGGCCGCAGCCTTAGGGAAATTTCTCTGAGAAAGAAGCATCACGGCAAAGATTATTTCATAAACCCGGTCGGTATTCCCCGGGAGGGAAGATGGCGGCAGTTTTTGAAATGGAAACTCAGCCGCAACAGTTTCAACCGCTATCTTAAAGATCAGCCCCCTGGGCTATGACGCTGCATTCCAGGATCTTAACATGAAAAATCGAACCCGGCTCGACTGGTACGAAACCTGTTGCGACGGTGATCTTTCGATAACATTCATGCCAAGCAATCACTGGACCATGCGAAACCCGCTACAAGGTCCCAACCGGTCGCTCTGGGGCGGCTACATGATCAAAAGCGCCGCCGATTATACCATTTACTTAATGGGCGATTCGGGATACTTTGACGGCTTCGAGGAGATCGGACGAGATTTTGATATCGATCTTGTTGTCATCAATCTCGGCGCTATGAGCCCCGCTGGTTCATGGCTTCCAGCCATATGAATCCTGCAGAAGCTGTACAGGCGTTCAAAGAACTCAAGGCCGCCAAGCTGATGATCGTTCACTGGGGAACGTTTCGCCTGGGGGATGAACCGGTGCATTTTCCGCCGGGCGATTTAAAAAGGGAACTGGAAAAGGAAGGACTGCGCGACCGACTGGTCGATATCCGGCATGGCGAAACGTTTTTTGTTAGTTGACTCACACTTGATAGTTTCGTAAAAAACTCCATTTGTTACGAGCAGTTCATCAAGTCTTTTTAATTTTGCTGAACCACGATAACAAGGTCTAACATTTATGCGCGAATCCCCATGAGAATGAAAGACCGAATTCTTCCCTGCCGCCGATCCTAACCGCTGCAAGAAAAGCAGAAGCCAGCCATTTTTTCATGCCGGCCTTGGTCACCAGATCATTGTAAAAATTTTGATCCACACGCTCTCTTTCAATGTCGTTCCCCGGCTCCCCGTAAGCGTAGCAAAGATCATGCGGCAAACAGCATTTATACGTAATGTCTTCCCAATTACAGCCGGTAAAGAAACCCATTATTTCATCAGGCAGACCGGAACACCCATCGAACTCCCAGCTTTTGTACCTGTCCGGGTTAGCTGCAATGCGCGTGATTAAATAATCCAGCTCAAAATGTTTGCACAACTCCAAAGCTTCTTCTGCGGCAATAATATCTTTAATCTTCGGGAATCTCATTTACGTAAAAAGGCCTTTTAATTCGTCCATAAATCCTGACACCTTGTTTTTAAATTCATCTATCATCGAAGCATCCAACCCTAAACGGCGGGCAGATTCAGTATCTTCCAAAGCTATCTCTGGCGGCCGGGCGCTTCCCGTATCTTCCAGTGTGAAACCCATGGATTTCGCCATCAGGTTGCCGAAGTGAACGACCAATAGCTCGTTCGAAATAGTGGCCGCTGCCTCTAGGTTGTGGTGATAGGATGCAATTTTGGAAAAAGTATCTGAAAAATTCCACTTTTTGAGGAGTGCCGCACCGAACTTGGCATGATGCTTGTTAACCGTTTCTAATAATTCTGAATTCTCAACCTGATCTCCGATTTTCTTTTTCAACTGTAGATCAGCAAGAACCTGCAATAGAAGCAATTTGCCGATATCATGCAGTAAGCCGAGGGTAAAGGCATCACTATCCAGGTTAAGGGCTAAGGATTCATCGAGAACTTGTGAAGCATAGGCACAGGCAAGGGAATGTTCCCACAGACTCTCTAAGAATGTTAAAAACCTCTTGTTTTTGGTGCCATAAAGAGATCGGTTACAAATAGTATCTACATAGCGCTTGGTGTTCTTGAGCCCCAGGCGGCTGATGGCCTGGCCGAGTTCCTTGCTTTCCGTTACACCCCGGTAATATGCAGAGTTGGATACGCTGATCAGCTTGGAAGATATGGCCACATCCTGCTTAAGAAATTTTCCGATATTTTGGAGGTTGGCACCTTTATTCATCATCTCCTGAAACTTGATGCCCATCTGGGGAAGGGTAGGGAGCTCGATCTCTCCGCGTTTAAAAACAAAAATAATCTCATCAAGGACACTGCTCTGTACCTCATGCGGTTGGGCCTCCTGAGCAACTTTTTTGTTCGGCCTGCTGCTTTCCTCGGCGGCGGCTTTTTCCAACTCCTCCACACGCTGCTTTAAGTTAAGAACGCTTTGTTGCAGCTGTTCTTGTTCATTAATTTGATCTAAAATGTTATTTGCAGTTAAACCGAGCAGCTTCTGATAATCAGGCACTTTAGGGATAAAGCGCATGCCGATTTCCGTAATGTCGGAAATCGTCTGTATGTCGTCGGGAGGTGTGAGCATTAGAAACGGAGGGTGAGGATTTTTTAAAAGATTCCTAAAAAACTGCAGGCCATATTGCTCATAGAAGCTAAGATCTAAAATGACCATTGCAGCGACATTCAGCAGTTTTCCGAGCCGATTAGAAGATTCAATAACAGCGACTTTATGATCTTTGGCGATAATTTCACTTATTTTTTGGGCTTCCTGGCCGTCCGTACTTGCAACAATAACTGGTTTCATGGCACACTCTGCTCCCGTATAGGCTAAAAGGAAATCCCATCTGCTGTGTGACGACTTGCTTTGGTTAAAGCGATCCAGCAGGCCGGCTGTATCAACGCTATCTTTTGCCGGCTGTAATTTAAGGCGGTGGTTTCCTTTTGCTGAAAAAAATCTATTCTGCTAGCCATTTTTCAAGTATTTCAGAAAGCTCCTGCGGTTTAACCGGCTTAGAAATATAGTCATTCATACCAGCTTGCAAGCATTTTCCGCGATCACCTTTGATTGCGTGCGCTGTCAGAGCAATAACAGGCACATTGTGATTGAGTACTTTCGATTCCGGTTTGCGGATCTCTCTGGTTGCCTCGTAACCGTCCATTTCCGGCATCTGACAATCCATCAATACAATATTGTAAGGGATCATTGCCAGAGCCTCGAGCGCCTCTCTGCCATTGGCAGCTACGTCAGCATTGTACCCGAGTTTTTCCAGAATATTCAATGCCACCTTTTGGTTTATGATATTGTCCTCAACTATCAGGATGCGTTTCCCCCTGACATCATCAGGGATAACAACCCTTGCATCCCGACCTTCAACCTGTTTCTCAAAAACAGCCGTAAACCAGAACTCAGATCCTTTACCTTCCTCACTCTCCACTCCAATTTGACCGCCCATCATCTCTGCAAGCTGTTTTGATATAGATAGCCCCAAACCTGTTCCGCCGAACTTGCGGGTTGTGGAGCTGTCCACCTGGGAGAACGACTGAAAGAGCCGGTTTATACGATCCCGAGGAATACCTATCCCTGTGTCGGAAACGCTAAAGCGGATAGTGGCATGGGTTGTATTTTCGTCTTCAAGAGAGATGCGAACAGCAACTTCGCCCTTCTCTGTAAACTTGATCGCGTTGCCTGCAAGATTGATCAGTATCTGGCGCAGACGGCCGGGATCTCCGCATATAAGCGATGGAACTTCAGGGTGAATCATGGAGACGAACTCCAAGTCTTTCTCATGAGCCTTGATTGTCACAAGATTGCACACTTCGTCCAGCGTTATTCTCAGATCAAAATCGATGGCTTCAATGTCGAGTTTGCCGGCCTCGATTTTGGAATAATCGAGGATGTGGTTGATTATTGCCAACATTGAATCTCCGCTGTCTTGAATGATTTCCGTATACTTTAGTTGTTCAGCACTCAACTCAGTGCATAATAGGAGGCTTGTCATGCCGATAACACCGTTCATGGGTGTGCGGATTTCATGGCTCATGTTGGCTAAAAACTCACTTTTGGCGATATTGGCTGCCTCTGCTGCCCAAGCCAGCTGATT
>JAQBHK010000310.1:0-10893 GCA_032127815.1 Desulfobacterales bacterium | reverse complement strand
AAACGCTATAATTTTGAAGAGATAGCGGCGACAGACGCAAGAAAACCCCAATTTAAATGCGAAGAATGCGGTATTATGATTTTATGAAATTTTCGCAAGTAAACCCTATCTTTATGTGAGGAGAATTATGGGAAAATCGACCTTTACCGCTCCCGCCGAGCAGCGCTACTTCGAGGATTACGTCGCCGGCTCGGTGTACGAATTCGGTTTTGTCACAGTGGAGCAGGATGAGGTGATTGCCTTTGCCCGGCGCTTTGACCCGCAAGTGTTCCACGTTGATCCGGAATCTGCGAAGGGAACCATCTATGGCGGTTTGATCGCCAGCGGCTGGCACACCGCCGGCCTGATGATGCGTCTTTTTGTTGACCACTTCCTTTCGAAGGTGGCGAGTCTGGGCTCGCCCGGCGTTGACGAGTTGCGCTGGAACAAACCGGTACGCCCCGGCGACGAACTGGCTATCCGCGTGACTGTTCAGGAGACCAAGCGTTCGCGTTCCAAGCCGGATCGCGGTATTGTCCACTCTTTTATCGAAGTGATGAACCAGAACCGCGAGGTTGTGATGAGCATGAAGGCTGTAAACTTTTTGTTTTGCCGACAGAAATCCTCTGAAAATACGGAGGATGTTACCAAATTTTGAACTGTGTAAGAGAAATTTAACAGGAGCAATAAATGGAATACAATTTTCTCGTAGACACTTATGACACAGAACGGATTAAGACGCTTAGCGTTTGGAGCATGTTCATGGATGATGATCTTTTATTCCGCCCTGATTCAAATGACCAAAGAGATAGAAATCCACTTGAACATATGGTCCATCAGTGCATGAGTGAAGACAAATGGTTTTGCAATATGTTTGACATTGATGTTGGCGCACCTCCCTTGCCTGACAAGGAAATACGTCTTGAATTTATTAAACGATATGCCGAAGATTCCGAAGAACGACTGGCAATTCTAAGAGAAAAGAACAAAACCTGGTGGGAACAAGAGGTTTTTTTCTTTGAAGCCAAGCGGACAAGAACCTGGATTATGGTGAGAAGAATAGCCCACACGGCGCATCACCGGGGAGAACAGACGGCTATATTAAGAATGTTGAAAAGAGAGATCCATAGTATTTATGGGCCGACTGCCGATACCGGTGGTTTGCCCATAAATAATGCATTAACTATATATGCCTACCCGGATATAAAGTCTCTGATTGCCGGTGAATCAAAAGGTGGTTTAAAAGCAAACCTGCCGGGACCTGGGAATAGACCATGTACGGAGCGGCCTGATTGCAACCTAAGTTGAGCGGTATTTTGCGAAGAAGTTGGAAAAGTCTGCGGTCCTGTTCAAACTCAGTTTGAATTTCATCTTATCGAAATCACCAGCAGAACTGAATAGTGCAGTGCAATCATGGAAAATAAAGAAAAGAGAACATCAGGAATTGAAACAGCGGCAGAGGACCTGTTCAATTTTGCTATTGAGCATGAGGACGTAAAATGGCTTATGGAACACCTGCCCAAAGAGGCTGACATCGAGCGGGGCAAGGTTGAATACGAACTGCGGATGCTCAAAATTATAAGCGTTGGGTGGAGCTTATCATATTACCTGGAAAACCATCTTGAAAAGCATAAGCTCTTGGAGCTTTACTGGCGGGCGGTCAATGAATTTTCTCAAAGCATATCTGCAACCACCGAGCTTATGATAGGTCGTGATATTGATTATTTTCAAATTTTAAAGGAGCGTCTGGATATGTATGTTGCCGCCCTGGCGAAAAACCCTGACGTACCGGAGCCTGCTGTTGTAATAGGACCGGAGTTTGCCGGAACCTGCGGGAATGCGGATGACATCTTCACGGTTATGACCGGCTCAAAGATGTTCATCGCGGCCACCAGCCGGGTAAAAGAATATTGTGAGGTGATAAAACTTACAAAAAACGGACGGTTTTAAAATGCTGTCTTATCAGGTGGTCGCCGTTCCGGGATGTACTGGTGAGGAATTTTGGCTGCGTTCCATTCTTTAGAAACATAGAGATTGCAGTAGCAGCTTCCGAACTCTTCAACATCCGGAGTGCGGTAGATGCAAGGACAGATAATATCTTTATCGTGCGTGCGGTCTCCTGCTGCCAGCCTGCAGGGACAAGCCATATAATCATAGCGTTTCTTGTTGAGTATCAAGGCCTGAAGGAGCTCAAAGACTCTTTCCTTGTCCTTGTTGAAAAAGTAACCCTGAGCTTCCTGAGCTTTCTTGAGCATTTCATAAAGTTTTTCTACTTCCATTACAACCCCAGAGCCTCCTTGATCTCACTCTCCTTATATCCTACGATAACTATATTCCCTATAATAATTGTGGGGAAGGAGCATCTGGGGTTGAATTTTTTAACATCTTCCAAAATGGCGGCTCTTTCTTCTCCTTCCAGCAGATCAATATCAACAAAGTCATATTGAACGGTGCAGTCTGCCAGCAGTTTCTTGGTTGCTTTACAATGGCTGCAAGTGCTGAGCGAATAGATTTTTACCTGTTGTTCAGACATGTCTTTTCCTTTTGTTATCAGAATTCTAAAGTATGCATTCTGTAGAAGGTAATATAAAATCGCTTTGTTTTCAATTAAAATTTACAACGATTTCGTCATAAGCTTTGCGCCATTTAGCAGGCAGTAGTGTTTTGTCTTTGCTGAAATAGCCCACAGCCAGCAAAAGGGATATCCAGTAATTATCAGGGATATTAAATTCACGGCGCACATCGTCATGATCAAAACCGTCAATGGGATGTGAATCGAGCCCCAGGCTTTTGGCAGCCAGCATCAGCGCCATGGCAAAAAAACCCGTATTCTTATTGGCAAATGCCTGTTGCTTCTCTTCGTTAGTACCGTACAAATTCCGGCAGGCATCCAGGAACCATTGGTGTTGTTCAGCCGTCATGGTTCCTGATGTTACCATTTCGTTGAAATTTTTCTCAACAATAAGGTGGTCCGGCTGCCATCCATTACGATCTGCCAGCACGATCAGCACAACAGGCGCCTGGCTGACTTTAGGCTGGTCCCAGGCAAGCTTTTGGAGACGCATTTTTTCTTGCGGTTCTTTCAGCACAATCAGGTTCCAGGGCTGAAGATTGAAACTCGACGGCGCCTTGGCTGCGGTTTCGATTATTTCTTTTAATATTTTTTCAGGTACCGGTTTTTGTGGGTCGAAAAAATTAACCGCCCGCCGGTTGTTGATAACATCCTTGAAATCCATAATATCCTCCTATTTGTTGGTATAACCTTCTGTATTAATTGGGTTGTTTTGTTTCCATCTCCGGAAACAATATCCGGTGCTAAGTGTATTTTGTTCAATATTACTGAATGAATATTAATACCTTAACAGGAAGTATTGTTAATAGTAACCATAAAACCATAATTTTCAAGGAGATTTGTTATGAACATATGGGTTTAGCTTGATATTGCATAAAGATATTCGATTCTTCTCCAACTAAATTGGAGAAGAACCATTATTATGAGGTACATTAATTGTGCACTTAAGACGACCGACAGATAAACAACTGATTTTTAAACGTTAATGTATACTTTAAGAGTTGTAAAACTTCTTGAGGAAAAATCAGGGTTGATCTAATTCTTGAAAAGATGAATAATCTTTGTTAAACAAACAGCTTCTGTAGGTGCCTGTTACTTTTATTTTTGTTACTAATGGTAAGCCAGGAGGATGAAAATGCCGGAAAAGAAAGATTTTATTATCAAAGACAAAAGAATGTTTGCAAAAGAAGATCTGGACAACCAGGAAGAAGAAAGGGCTGAATCTTCTGAAACAGAAGCGGAAGCTTCCGAATCAGAAGATGCTGCCGCATCTGCCGAGGATGCCGAAAGTTTTCAACTGCCGGAAATAAATTTTGCAACCTTTATATTTTCCTTGAATACTTCTGTGCTTGTGCATCTGGGGGTAATCGATGATCCTGCCTCCGGAAAAAAGATGAAAAATTTAACTCTTGCAAAACAGACCATCGATATTTTGGGGATGCTGGAAGAAAAGACTCGCGGGAATTTGACCAAGGACGAAGAGGGTATGTTGAAAAATATGCTTTACGACCTGAGAATAATTTACGTCAAAGAAAAACGTTAGAAGCTATTTTAGATAGCTTGTATGAAAATTCTCGCTCCGGCAAAAATAAACCTGTTTTTACAGGTTACAGGCAAAAGACCAGACGGCTACCACGATTTGATCAGCTTGATGTGCTGTATCAGTCTGTATGATACAGTTACACTCACCTTTGGCAATGTGGCCACCGCTGTTGTCTGCGAGCATTGCGACGTTCCGGAAGACAGTTCAAACCTTGCCGTTGCAGCTGCGGATCTTTTTTTTAAATCCCTGGGCAAAAACGAAGGTGTGGGTATTGTGATTGAAAAGCGGATACCTGTTGCAGCCGGCTTGGGCGGGGGAAGCAGTAATGCTGCCGCGGTTTTGCTGGGATTGAATCGCTATTACGGGTATCCGTTTTCCCATGCAGAACTTGCCGCCATGGGGGTCTTAATCGGCGCGGATGTTCCCTTTTTCTTGCTGGGCCGACCGGCAATCGCTACCGGTATTGGTGAGAAACTTAAAGCTTACACGGGGCTTGAGACTTTAAAGATTTTACTTATTTATCCGGGATTTAGTGTTTCCACGGCAGAGGTTTATAAAAATCTGAATTTAGGATTGACAAAATGCAAAAAAAAACTTAGTTATTCACCTTTGGAAAACGAGGGTTTTGATGTCAGGCAACATTTGTGCAACGATCTTGAAACCGTTGCCGTTTCAAAACACCCGGAGATACGTGTAGCAAAAGAGGCGCTATTAAAACAGGGGGCAATCGGCGCTCTCATGTCAGGCAGCGGATCGACTGTGTTCGGGCTTTTCGATGATTCTGCAACGGCCCAAGAGGCGAGTAAAGCTCTTTCAAGCAATGATAATTGGCAGCTGTATCTTGTGGATATGATAACGTCGGATAAAAGATGATGATGCAGGATGGATGAGTCAAACTTGATAAAGGCGTAAAAAACCGGATTCATCATGTGTTTAGGATATTGCATCTTTACTTATGGGGCGTCGTCAAGCGGTAAGACACAGGACTTTGGTTCCTGCATTCGGAGGTTCGAATCCTCCCGCCCCAGCCAGACTTTGCTGGCCGATTAACAGAGATAACAGATACGGGAAAAATATATGGAAGATTTTATAATCTTTTCGGGTAATTCAAACCCGGAGCTTTCCAAAAAAATATGCGATTATCTGGATATGCCGCTTGGCGGAGAAAAACTAAAGCGATTCAGTGACGGTGAAATACAGATCGAAATCGATGAAAACGTTAGAAGAAGAGATGTATTTATAATTCAGTCGACTTGTGTGCCGGTGAACGAAAACCTGATGGAACTGCTGCTGATGATAGACGCCATGAAGCGTGCTTCAGCCACCCGGGTTACAGCGGTAATTCCTTATTACGGCTATGCAAGGCAAGATAAAAAAGTAGCACCGCGTGTTCCGATCAGTGCTAAACTGGTTGCGGATCTGCTGACGGTTGCCGGCGCCACCAGAATTATTACCATGGATTTGCATGCCGGTCAGATCCAGGGATTTTTCAACATCCCGGTGGACAATCTTTTTGCAGCACCGGTGCTGATCAATTATATTAGGGGAAAGTTTAATGCGGATCTTGTGATTATTTCCCCGGATGCGGGAGGCGTTGAGAGGGCCAGGGCCTTTGCCAAGCGACTTAATGCCGGACTCGCTATTATCGATAAACGCCGGGATGCGCCCAACGAGGCCAAGGCCATGGCCGTAATCGGCGATGTCAAGGGAAAAGTTGCGGTTATCCTCGACGACATGGTTGACACTGCCGGCACCTTAACCGAAGCTGCTGCGGCACTCATGAAAAATGGGGCCAAGGAGATCCATGCTTGCTGTGCCCATGCGGTGCTGTCCGGCCCGGCGGTTGAGCGCATTGAGAATTCGGTTTTAAAAACCGTGGTTGTTACCGATACGATACCTTTACAGATTAATGCCCAAGCCTGTGAAAAGGTAAAGGTACTTTCAATTGCAGCGCTGGTCGGAGAGGCGATTATGCGCAGCCATGTGGGAGATTCGGTAACTTCTCTTTTCGTGTAAAAAGCATACAGTTTTTACTAGCATTTAAGGAGGAAGCATACTTGGATTTTGTAGAGCTCAAAACCAATATTAGAACACAAGTCGGCAACGGTCCGGCTAGAGCCTTACGGCGGCAGGGAAAGATACCGGCTGTACTTTACGGCCCGGGTACGGAACCTGTATTGCTTGCGGTTGCCGTCAATGACCTGGAAAAGGTTCTGAAAAAAAGCAAGGCTGCTCAGGTTCTGCTGAAAGTTCTTATTCAAAATGGCGAAACATCCACAAAGTCTGCCATGATTAAGGAACTGCAGACTCATCCGCTTTCAAGGGATTTTCTACATCTCGACTTATATGAAATCGCCCTGGATCGCAAGATAACGGTTAAAATCCCTATTGCCGTTAAAGGCAAATCAATAGGTGTGGAAGAAGGGGGCGTCCTGCAGATTATCAGAAGAGAACTGGAGGTATCGTGCCTGCCCTTCGCAATCCCTGAAGTGATTGATATTGATGTTAGCGATCTTGACATCGGCGATTCGATCCATGTCGGCCAGCTCTCAGTTGAAGAGGGTATTGAATTGATGGATGACGACCATTTTACGGTCGTTACCGTACTCAGTCCGAAGGTTGAGGAAGCAGAGGTCGAGGAATTGGAAGATGAAGAGGAAGGCGTAGAGCCGGACGCGAAAGGCGCGGCCACCAAGGCATCTGATGCCGGCGATGCCGAATAGTCTTTTTCTTTTCTGAACCTGTCTTGATTGTTTGAAACATGCAACCAAAAAGAGTTCGCCTGGTCGTAGGATTGGGAAATCCAGGTGATACATACAGGCAAACCCGTCATAATGCCGGATTCATGGTTTTGGATGAGGTTGCCGATGTTTGTGCGGTTGTTCTTAAAAAAAGCAGTCTTTTTCCCAATTTGTTTTATGGGCGCGGCGCGATAGAGGGCACTGACACTATTCTTGTTAAACCGTTGGCTTTTATGAATCGCAGCGGGCCGCCTGTACAAACAGTAGTGAATTACTACAGGATATTATGCGAGGATGTGTTGGTGATCCATGATGATATAGACCTTGCGTTTGGAAGATTGAAAATAAAAGAGAAAGGAGGCGATGGGGGACATAAAGGCATAAGATCGTTAAGGCAAGCCTTGGGCGGCGGTGATTTTGTACGCCTGCGCATTGGTGTAGGGCGTGCTGAAGATGAGTTCAGTGTCACTGATCATGTTCTGGGCCGCTTTAATCCACAGGAAAAAAAGGTGCTGGAGCAGATCATTACCAAGGCCCGCGAGGCGGTTGTGACGATCTTATGTAAAGGTACAAAGGAAGGCATGAACAGGTTCAATGACAAGAGAATTCTAATTGACAGCTAAGTTTTCAGATGGAGGAAAGAATGGAAGGTGTAATGAATAATATACCGTTGATTTGCACGCTGGTCGGTGCTGTAGGGGTACTTTTTGCGATTATTCTGGCAGGAATAGTCAAAAGCGCGCCGGCCGGAAACGAAAAGATGCAGGAGATTGCCGGTGCTATTCAAGAGGGCGCGATCGCCTATCTTAACCGCCAGCTCAAAAGTATGGGCATTACCGGAATCATAATTTTTATCATCATCATTGGCACCTTGGGTACCAAGGCCGCCGTTGGATTTATGATCGGTGCCGTGGCATCATTTGCGGCAGGGTATATCGGCATGCGCGTATCGGTTATCGCCAATGTAAGAACAGCAGAAGCTGCCCGAGACGGAATGGCGGCCGGCCTGAACATGGCCTTTAAGGGCGGTGCGGTTACCGGCATGATGGTGGCCGGTCTGGCACTGACATCCGTGGCCGGGTACTATACCGCCACCCATGACGTGATTGCCCTGGTGGCCCTGGGATTCGGCGGCAGTCTGATTTCGATTTTCGCACGGCTCGGCGGCGGTATCTTTACCAAGGGCGCTGATGTGGGTGCCGACCTTGTGGGCAAGGTCGAGGCCGGTATTCCTGAAGACGATCCCCGCAACCCGGCGACGATTGCCGACAATGTGGGCGACAATGTGGGCGACTGTGCCGGTATGGCGGCCGACCTTTTCGAGACCTATGCGGTTACGGCCGTGGCGGCCATGCTTATCGGTTCTCTTCTCTGGCCTAAAATTACCATGGCAGTAGAATTCCCGCTGGTGCTGGGTGCGATTTCAATCATCGCTTCCATCATTGCCATTTTCTTTGTAAGACTCGGCCGGAGTGAATACATCATGGGCGCTCTGTACAAGGGCATGTTCGGCGCTGCCATCATAGCGGGCGTTGCATTTTACTTTGCCTGTACCAAGTTCATGGGCGGTTTGGGCACTATTTCCGCCATGAACATTTACTACTGTACGCTGGTAGGGCTTGTTCTTACGGTTGTGATTGTTATTATTACCGAATACTACACCGGCATTTACGGGCCGGTTAAAGCCATTGCAGAGGCCTCTACCACCGGCCACGGCACCAATATCATCGCCGGTCTGGCTGTCAGCATGCAGGCTACGGCCCTGCCGGTTCTGGCCATCTGCCTGGCGATTTTTCTGTCCCATAAATTTGCAGGCCTTTACGGTATTGCCATGGCAGCCATGTCCATGCTTTCCATGACCGGCATGGTGATTGCCATCGATGCTTACGGACCGATTACCGACAATGCCGGCGGAATTGCCGAAATGGCCGGCATGGACGAGAGCGTCCGGGCCGTCACCGACCCGCTGGATGCGGTCGGAAATACCACCAAAGCGGTTACCAAGGGGTATGCCATCGGTTCGGCCGGTCTGGCGGCCCTGGTGCTGTTTGCAGCCTATGTGTTTGAATTTACCCTCCACGGCAAAGGGACTGCAATAAGATTCGACCTGTCCGATGTAAACGTTATCATCGGTCTTTTTATCGGCGGGCTTTTGCCGTACCTGTTTGCTTCCATTGCCATGAAAGCGGTCGGCAATGCCGGTGCTGCGGTGGTTGACGAGGTTCGCCGCCAGTTCCGCGAGATCCCGGGTATTATGGAAGGCACGGCCAAACCCGATTATGCGGCCTGTGTTGACATTGTCACCAAGTTTGCCTTAAGCGAAATGATGATTCCGGCACTGCTGCCGGTGGTGGCACCGATTGTTGTCGGTTTCTTGCTGGGCAAGGTAGCTCTGGGCGGTCTGCTCATCGGTAGTATCGTTACCGGTGTATTTCTGGCCATTTCCATGACTACCGGCGGGGCGGCCTGGGACAACGCCAAGAAATACATTGAAGACGGCCACCTGGGCGGCAAGGGCAGTGATGCCCATAAAGCTGCCGTTACCGGTGACACCGTCGGCGATCCTTACAAGGATACCGCGGGTCCTGCCATTAACCCCATGATCAAGATATTGAATGTCGTTGCTTTGCTGATGGTTCCATTTCTGTTGTAGATTACGGCATTTTGATTAGTAGCGTTTAAATTGAAAAAGGATTGGCGCTGTGATGCGCCAATCCTTTTTTATTGATTGTTGTTTGAATGTATGTTATAAAATGCTTAAGTTTTTCTTAAAATTATATAAGTTGGTGTAAAAATGGACAAGAATAAAGTCAAGGAAGCGCCGAAACCGACCAACCAAAAGGTGAGGGAGTTTAAGGTGGGTGATCTGGCCGTATACCCTGCGCACGGTGTCGGTCGGATTAATTCCATTGAAGCCAAGATTGTCAACGGCGAAACGCATGACTTTTATATGATGAAAATAATTGAAAACGACATGACCATTATGATTCCCACCTGGAACGTGGATCAGGTGGGGTTAAGGGATATCATCGACGAAAAAGAGGTCTCCAAAATATACGAAGTCATGAAACAGCGGCGTGAGACTCCTGTCGAAACCCAGACCTGGAATCGCCGTTATCGAGAATATATGGACAAGATCAAGACCGGTTCACTTTATGATGTTGCCGAGGTGTTCAGGGATCTTTCCCTTTTAAAATTAACAAAAGATCTCTCTTTCGGTGAACGCAAACTTTTCGATACGGCCCAGCTGCTACTGGTAATGGAACTTTCCACCGCTAAAAAGACTGATGAACAGACAATTCTTTCAGAGATCGAGGAACTGTTTGCAGCTGACAAAGACCCAGACAGCGAGATATCCGAAAACTCCAAAGATAGCGATAATTCTGACAAATAACCCTCCCCGACCCAAGCATGCCCAATGCAGGTGCCTTTACAATTTTTGTTGATGAGCCCGACTCAGGCCGGCGCCTTGATCTGTTTGTCGCCTCTTGCATTGCTGTTTGCAGCCGTGCCGTTGCCGCTGATCTGATACGCCGTGGAGCCATAAGGGTACAGGGCTCTGAAAAAAAACCCGGCTACAGGGTGAGACCAGGGGATGAAATCAGTGGACACATACCGTCTCCCCGGCCGGTGGAGCTGGTACCTGAACCTATCAAGATCGACATTTTATACGAAGACAGGCATCTTATCGTGGTGAACAAGCAGCCGGATCTTGTCGTCCATCCTGGGCCGGGGCATTTTAGCGGCACTTTAGTTCATGGACTTTTGTATCACTGTCCTGATCTTGAAGGGATTGGCGGCGAGCTTAGGCCGGGGATTGTGCATAGACTCGATAAGGACACCTCCGGAACTCTGGTTGTTGCCAAAAACGCTGTTGCCCTTCAGCACCTGGCCAGGCAATTCAAGTCAAGAAAGATTAAAAAGGACTACCTGGCGTTTGTGTATGGTGAGATCCAGGCGGATTCAGGTACAATTTCACTGCCCGTGGGGCGCCATCCAATCGACAGAAAGCGGATGTCGACCGCCAGCCGCAAAAGCCGCGGGGCCGAAACTACATG
>JAQBHK010000309.1:0-2776 GCA_032127815.1 Desulfobacterales bacterium | reverse complement strand
GACTTGCGGGACGCCCATAATATTATAAGTTTCTGCCTTAACCTTTGATTTGTTTGGTAAATATGAACGCGTTTACATTGTATTAATTTGAAATTATCCCCATCATCCGGTTTTATCCAGAACATAACTCATCCAGACATCCCCGCTTCCGGTTTTAGAGACAGCCTTTGAAAAGTCACGGACCTCGAAACCGAGGGTATCAAACATTTCGCGTGCCTTTTGGGCTGCCGGGACGTGGGCTGCCGGGACGTACATAAAATTATAAGTTTATGCCTTAACCTTTGATTTGTTTGGCAAAAACAATTAGAGACTTCCGTAAATGGTGTCACATCTTGAATAGTGAATAATCGCGACTTTTGCGCCTTTCAAGGCTTGAGGCTCTTCAATTTAACAACTTGTATTTTATTCATATTTTTATGTCCAAAATTTTTATTCACTATTCAAGATGTGACACCATTGATTCATGTACTTTTTTCCATCCGCGGCAGTTGTAAAGAATTTCTTTACAACTGAAGCCTCAAGCAACTCACCTTCTGAAAAGATCTTTTTCAGATGCTGTCCGATGTTCTGTTTGGTTGTCTGAAACAAATCGGCCATGAGCTGTTGGGTCAGCCAGACGGTCTCATCCTCAAGGCGCACGTCGATTTTGACTTGGCCGTCCTCGGTTTCATAGACGAGGAACTGGCCTTTGCCGGAGTTGTATCCGTTACTGGGGATCAGGTCTTTGCTCATGACCGCACAGCCTCCTCAATGAGCTGTTCCACACGGGTTTTGGGAATCTCCGGCACGCCCCTCAAAAAGAGAAAGCCCTTCTTAGCATTCTTTGAGCAAAGAAGGACTTTCATTATATTTAGAGCCATAGGGCACCCTGGATAATATGTTTAGATCGTGCCGTGCCGGAAAATTTAATGCCTGACCTTAAAGGAAATGTTTAAAAAAATCAATGGTTAGTTCTGGTCACTTGTCATTTGTCACTGGTCATTTGTCAGTTGTCAGTTGTCACTGGATACTAGATGCGGGTGTAGCGCCTGCGGCGCTGGTGGAGGAGCGTCCAAAGATGGCCTTGAGGAGCGCCCCGCAACTACCTGGGGCTTGAGGAGCGGCTCGATGAGCCTTGATGCGAAGTGCTAATAACCAATAACTTACTGGTTACTGGTTGCCCCGCTTTCAGCGGGATCCTCCAAAGGCGGATAAATCTCCGCTGCGCTGCGACTGGCAAGATAGACTGTATTTTTTATCTCTAACCGTCCCGGCGCCATCCTGTAGCTGATAACGCAAAATAAATGGGAATAAACGTAACCCTTTGGGTGGGCAGATCCTCATAAGGCCGGGTTGAAAAAACAATTCCGCCCGGTGAGTTTTGATAAGCCTGCAAAAAAAGATGCAAACTTTTAAGCCGCCCCGAAGAGCCGCTTTTGACTTCTACAGGATGTATCCGCCCATCAATCACAGCAACGTAATCGATTTCCGCCGAACTGCTTTTGGCCCTTCTCGACCAGTAGTACAAATTCTCCTGCTGAGACAATACGATTTCCTGGCCGACAAACTGTTCAGCCAGGGCGCCGCGATATATACCGAGCAAATCAGATTTTTGATATTCGACGTTTACAGGCATCCCGGTTAAATGCCCCATTAACCCGATATCAACCATTTGCGCTTTAAATATTTTAGCCGAGGCCGAGGCCCCCAGAGGAAGGCCGGAAGGATCGGTGGAAGGAATTTTCCTGATCACGCCGGACAGGCAGAGCAAATCAAATGCTTTCTTAAGAGTAGGATTTGCATACCCATCTGCAAGCCTGGCATATTTGATCTGTTGCCCGACACTCCTGGCCACGGTCGTCAATACGCTATTGAGGCAATGGTTGTCTGCCCGGGGACTGTATTTGGCAAAATCGGCTCGATAGGTCTCACAAATTCCGGCCTGCACCTCAAAGGACTCTTGGAGTGACCTGGACTCTGCATAGGCCTTCACACTCTCCGGCATTCCGCCTACGAAAAAATACCGACGAAGTTCTTCGCAAAGAGACTCGTGAACGGCCTGGGGCACAACTTTCGGAACACCAAGGACGATTTCGGCAGCTTCATCCCTGCCCGTTGCCAAAAGATATTCCGCAAAACAAAGAGGGTGCAACTGGAGAAACTGCACCCGGCCGACCGGAACGGAGATATCCTTAAAGGCAAATTCAAGTAGTGAGCCGGCGGCTACCACATGAAGCTCGGGCAGTTCTTCGTAAAAGTATCGAAGCGACATTATCGCCCGCGGACACGCCTGAATTTCGTCGATGAATAGCAGCGTTTTCCTCGGCTGAATCTTCCGATTCAGCAGAATTTCAAGATCAGCGCGAATCCTGCTGACATCCAAGTCACCTTCAAAAATACGGTGCCAGTTCGGATTGCGCTCCAGGTTCAAAAGCGCCAGGTTTTCAAAATATTGCTCTCCAAACCGTTTCAGCGAATACGTTTTGCCAACCTGTCTTGCACCTCGCAAAATCAGCGGCTTTCGACGCTTACTATTCATCCATTTTACCAGTTTCTGATCTATGAATCTTTTCATTGGTTAACACCCAAGTATTAATTTCTCGTTCTTTTAATTTTACAGGGTTATAATACAGTTCTTTCTTTAATAAAGAAAGGGTTTTTGTTTGAAAATCTTTGGTTGAGGGTGTAGCGCCTGTGACGCTGGTGGAGGAGCGCCCATCAAGGGAGGGATTGAAGAGCGTCCTAAGATGGACTTGAGGAGCGCCCCGCAACTACCTGGGGCTTGAGGAGCGGCTCG
>JAQBHK010000308.1:0-3762 GCA_032127815.1 Desulfobacterales bacterium | reverse complement strand
TTCGGCGGCAGCCACAGATTCTGCAAACTGCTCTTGCGAAACATGGCCTTTGGGTTCTACAAAAAGGAATCTACTTCCCTGTTTGAGAGCCTGCCAGATCTCGGTGAAAAAAGCGCTTTGGTCAGGCACCTCATGCACAACGTAAAGAGCGGCGGCAAAATCCACCTTACCTGAAAGATCCTGTACACCAAGCCGATCGTCTCCAATACGGCGAAGCTCTATTATGTCCAAAAGCGCGGCTTTTTGAGCCCTGCGCCGCAAACCCGACAGCATCTTAGGTTGGATATCCACTGCTACTACCCGGCCCTTTGGGCCAACCATTCTTGCCAAAGGAAGGGTGAAGTAACCCATGCCGCAACCAGGTTCCAAAACGATCATTCCCTCTTGAACAAATGGTCTCAACATCTTATTTGGGTTTTCAAACAGTCTCCGCAAGGGATTTATCAATAAATATCCTGCCCAATGAGGGCAAACCCGACCAGCCATACATGCGACTCCATAAAATTTTCTGATTAAAGGTTTATCCTGTTAGATGCGGGGTATATTTATAATAAACAAATTTGATGATATATGATATATTCCAACAGATAAATAAAGCAAAATAAAACAAAAAACAAAAAGGAGGTTATTTATGAGCAAAACTCAACAAAACCTTATGGAAGCTTTTGCAGGAGAATCCCAAGCCAATCGAAAATACCTGGCTTTTGCCAAAAAGGCGGACCAGGAGGGGTACCCGCAAGTTGCCAAGCTCTTTCGGGCGGCCGCCGAAGCCGAGACGGTTCATGCCCATGCGCACCTGCGAGCCCTTGGAGGGATCAAGAGCACGGCCGAAAATCTTAAAGAGGCCATTGACGGCGAAACCCACGAATTTAGACATATGTATCCGGACATGATTGAAACGGCCAAAGCAGAAGAGCATAAGGCCGCTGAGCGCAGTTTTAACTATGCCAATGAGGTTGAAAAGGTTCACGCCGGCCTTTATCAAAAGGCTTTGGATAATTTGGATGCCATGGAAGATGTTGACTTTTATGTTTGCCCCGTATGCGGCTATACCTGTGAAAACGAGGTACCCGAGTCCTGTCCGGTATGCAAGGCTAAAGGCAAGGTTTTTTTTAAAGTCGAATAACTGCGCCGCAGCTGCAAGTTGAGCGAAGCGTAAATTTGTCCGCCTTTGGAGGATCCGGCTATCGGGAACGCAGGACGTCAATCTGCAGTAACATATCGCGAACGCCCTGCACGCCTATCTGAGAAAAAGCACGGCAGATGCGTTGCAAGCAGTGATCCTGCCGGTCAAGAGCTACACGACAGCATCGAACAGCCGGCCCGGTGACGGGCCCAATCGGGGCGCTTCTTAGCAAAGTCTTCCTTGTCGGGTTGTTCGTCGTAAGGATGACGCAGTAACTCCAGCAATCCATCGACATGTGAAAAGTCACCTTGTTCAGCCTTGTCGATGGCCAGTTGAGCCAGGTAGTTTCGCAGCACGTATTTGGGGTTAACGGCGTGCATGCGCCGGCGTCGTGTCTTGTGAGATGTATTGTCCTTGCATGCACGTCTCATATAACTACGCAGCCAATCGCCCAGGCGCGTTCGATACTCGCGTGTTAGCTGTTCAGGTACGTAATACGCCTCCATCAGCGGTGTCATGAGTGTTTCGTCACTGATATCATTTAAGGATTCGGCCTTTACATCAAGCATGGCAAGCCGGCGAAAAAAGATTGTCATGTCCGTCTCGACCAGCGGCAAGATGGCGAGCAGTTCGGTGAATAACACATCATCAGCGGCAGGCTCGAAGGTATTCAGGCCCAGTTTTTGGGCCATCATTGTTTGCCAACCTTTTTGAAATCTTTGCGTATAAACGTTAAGTGCTTGTTGCAGTGGTTCAACTTGTTCGATTAACGGATAGATGGCATTGGCCAGCTGAACGAGGTTCCAATGGGCAATTTGCGGCTGATTACCGAAACAGTAGCGACGGCCGCCGGCGTCAGTTGTGTTAGGGGTCCAGTTGGTATCGTAATCTTCCAGCCAGCCGTAAGGGCCGTAATCAATGGTGAGGCCCAGAATGGACATATTGTCCGTGTTCATCACGCCATGGACAAAACCGACGCGCATCCAGTGCACGATCATATCAGCGGTTCTGCGGCACACTTCCTGGAACCACTCAAGATAGACCGCTGGCGACGGCTCGCCCAAATGGGGGAAGTCGGTGCGGATGGTGTAATCCGCCAGTTGCTTCAATACCTCGGTCTCACCGCGTGAGGCCAATATCTGAAAACTGCCAAAACGTGTAAATGACGGCGCGGCGCGACAGACAACCGCACCCGGTTCCAGTTTGGGGTGGCCGTCATAGAACATATCCCGCTCGACCTGTTCGCCGGTTAATGCCAGGCTTAAGGCCCGTGTCGTGGGCACACCCAGATGAAACATGGCCTCGCTGCACAAAAACTCGCGCACTGATGAGCGCAACACTGCCAAACCGTCTGCTGTGCGTGCGTATGGCGTGGGGCCTGCGCCTTTGAGCTGCAGTGCCCAGCGTTCTGAACGCTGATTAATAATTTCACCAAGGTTAATGGCGCGGCCGTCACCAAGCTGCCCGGCCCAATTGCCGAACTGATGGCCGCCGTAACAAGTGGCGTAAGGCTCCATACCCGCCAGTAGATGATTACCGACGAATACTTGGAGAAAATCGTCGGATTCACAGGTTTCAATTGAAAGGTCCAGCAGTGCTGCCGTTTCCCGGGAATAGGCAACCAGCTGCGGTGCAGCGACTTTGGCCGGCTGTACGAATGAGTAACACGCCCCCATCACCTGGCGACGCTGGTTGGTGGTTTCGGGATCAGCGGGCAGCTCACGGGTAAAGCGATTGTCAAACGTCAATGATTCCAGCATAACGCTGCTGTCCAATTCTTTTGCCCAAAGGCCGATAATAGCGTTTTTTATGGCATCGATGTCGCATTTTTCAGTTTTATGCGCACCGTCGGCAAAACAGTTTTGATTTTTTTGAAGATCTATATGCATGACCATGATGTCATCCTTTTTTTTAACAAGGTGCTTTTGCGTGTAAATGATAGGGTACCCGACCCTTAAGGTTTCTATCCGCAGCAGTTATTGGCCCCCTGCCTTGAACTGCACAGCGAGCGCATTCCCCGTAGCTTGACGTAGCGTAGCGAAGATCCCGCAAAGCGGGGCTGCAGAGACCTTTCAATTACTGTAAGCATCATTCTAATACGCGCAACGGATCTTTTCGGCTGAAGGGAGGTTCATTTCTCATCCAATATTAGAATGAGGCCTGATGGGTGGTGAATGCAGACAACTTTATGCGGTCTTTATATGTAGTTAATGTGTGCAAAGGCCATACACGATACATTGCCTGATTTTTGTATCGTTTCGGCGTAATGCCGTTTATGATTTACTGACCGCATCGACACTTTATTGATTTGAATTTGTAAAGTTGGTGAGACGGCGCCATAAGCATGTCGGCGCTCCTGATAACAGGATTAAGTCTCGTTGGATAGAGAACGTCCTAACGCCCCAGGGCAAAGACATGATCCTGGAACTTGGACTGATGGTCACCGTCCCACCACAAACAATTTGCCATATTCTGACATCTTCAGCAAGATATTTTTAATTGATGATCTCGCAAAAAGTCACGAATCCAACATGAACATTATGGATGGGCACTAATTAATTGCGGGTGAAATAGACAATAACAGATCCGAATCATGCATTTTTTCGGCTTGGAAATGTTATGGATCAAGGCCGCCC
>JAQBHK010000307.1:0-3486 GCA_032127815.1 Desulfobacterales bacterium | reverse complement strand
AGTTCGAGTCTCCCCTTCGGCACCACAATTAAAATCTATAAGTTTAATAAAATCTAGGAGCGATTTAATAACACGAGCCCTTGTAAGCAAGGGCTTTTCACTTTTTTTGGCCAGCATTTGCAGTTTGGTGCACAAGGTAACCATTTTGTTATAAATATCAAGTTGTAAAATAGTTTCGAGATTTTATCTCAGGCTATTTAAAATTACATGCTGTTTCTCTTTTTCCATTATAGCAGGCGGTATATAGTTTTTAAGCAACAAGCCGACCTCTCTGAATTGTTTCCACACGATGTTTGCTTCAACATCCATGGATGCACCTGACAGAAAATGTACTGTTCCACGAACCGACTCTGCTAATTTTATTTTTTGGTTATTTATGAATCGAATGCCGCCCTCGGAAATATCAGCAATTTCAAACTCATACATTTCAATGGTTAACTTTGGCCTTTTGTCAGGTTGATATGAAATCCTGAAAAAAGTCCTTTTTTCGGAACCTTCAGATGGCGTATTTTGCATAATAACCCTCACTTTTTAAGCCCGGTGAGAAATCCGGATAGAGGATAAATATTATTATTATCATTTTGGCAAATCTGCCGAAAAATTTAAAGTCTTTTTGGATGAAATAGCTGCTTTAGCAGATTTTCGAAAGGCAATCGAAATTGAACCGGACAATTTAGACTACCAGAGACTTGTTGATCAATTGTCTGAAAAATCAGACTAAGCAGTTGGGATCAAGACCGTCTCAATTTTTTTCCTTGTAATCCCACCTGATTTAAGTTATCAAAAATTTTGTTTCTTATGCAACAAACGCCCTGCATAGATACTTTAGAAATAATAATAATCAAGACAACGACTTTCTAAGGTCATGCTTTAAACAAAGCATTTAAAGCAACTGAAAATACAATATATTGCCTGGGTGGCGGAATTTGGTAGACGCAAGGGACTTAAAATCCCTTATGCCTCAGTGCATGTACGAGTTCAAGTCTCGTCCCGGGCACCAACGAAATCAAGGGGTTAGCCTGTATCGGCTGCCCTTTTTTATTGTTACCAGTTTGATAAAGCGTTACCAGTTTCAAGTAACAGTGAAAACAGAGGGTTAGCGGACTACACCTGCAGAATATGGGCAGCGCGTTAAAATAATTATTAGGTCAAACCGTAAAATATTACCTGCGATTGCCTTCCGATTGTTTAGCAGAGTTCCGGGTTCAACTCTATTTTTACGATCAAACCGGTTCCTTCCGTCTTCGCCTGAAGGCTACGCCGGACAAGTGATATTGAACAAAAATCCTCATTTCTGGATGGACACTAATTAAATCTGGGAACCGGCAACTATTTTTTCTTCATCTGTTTAATAAGATCAGGAAGTTGTTTTTGTGCTGCCCATAGCCGCAAGGTTTGCCGATGGTCGTTTGCAGGAACCCCGAGAAGTGTTTTTCCTGGTGCCACATCACTTATAGCGCCGGTATTTCCGCCAAGTCTCGCCCCTTCGCCAATGGTCACATGATCTTTAACTCGCGCACCCCCTCCCATCATAACGCCATCACCCAAGGTTACGGATCCGGCCAGGCCGGACTGGCCGGCCATCACACAGAATCGGCCAAGTTTGCAATTATGGGCGATTTGAACAAGGTTGTCTATTTTCGTACCGTCGCCGATCGTTGTGGCACTGAACTTACCCCGGTCAACACAACTACCGGCTCCAATCTCTACGCCGTCTCCAATCTTAACCGTACCGATTTGTGGTATTTTGACCAGGCCTTGTCCATCCGGTGACGGTCGATAACCAAAACCGTCGGCACCAATTGTCACATTAGGATGGATAATACAGTGATTCCCTATCCGGCACCGTTCACGTATGACCGTACCGGACCATATAATCGTTTCACTGCCTATGCTGGTGTCATCCAGCACGGTGACGTTGGGATAAAGCTTGGTTTTGGCACCTATAACAACACCGGGCCCGATATAACAGCCGGCTCCGATTGTAGCACCTTTGCCGATTTTGGATGTTGAGTCGACGACCGCAGTTGAATGTATGCCGGGCTCACATTTTGGAGCTTCCGGTTCAAACAGTTGAAGTACGTCTGCCAAAGCAAGATCGGCATCGGCCACACGTATAAGTGCCCGGCTTTGTCCCGGTTCGATATCCAGGCTGTCATTGACGATTGCGGCAGAAGCACGTGATTGGTCCCAAAATTTTATATATTTTTTCTCCCCAATAAATGTTAGCTGGTTTGTCGTTGCCTCGGATATTTGTTCTACACCTGTGATCATGATCGTCGGGCTGCCGTCAAGTATGCCGTTTGCCGCTCGATTAATCTGTTCGGTTGTATATTGTTTCATTATTGCTCCTGAGTAACGTTATAAGTTTTGCATTAATATTTGCGGGTATGGATCAATCGCTTAATAACAAGATTGATGACGTCGTAAAAAGTCACATTTACTGCGCCTTTTAGGTGAGTTCGCTAATACCGATCTGAGTATTAGATATTGGGTATAATAGTTGGGAAAGAGTACAAAAAATATCAAGCATATAGCTGACTTTTCCTTCTCTCGATTATTTTTCTCCTTTCAACGTCGCTGTGCTGGGTGTCGTCCAGTTGTCTGCGATCTTTAACAGAGCGCCTATCTATTGTATGGTTTTGGAGCAAATAATACAATTGAAAAATTTGGATGGGATGCAGCCCTGCAAATTGGACACCTCGTTGCCTTATCTTGTTGGAACCAAAAGAATGCTTATCGGTTACCACACGATCGGAAATGGTTTTGACCTTCAATTTTTCAATATAAAAGCTACTCTCTGTCATGAATATATCTAATACTTTGGAATCGCTTAATTTTTAATCTCCATCGATATAACGAATCGCCAATCCGTCCTTGCTCATATTCGTGATTTGGCCCATCAAAGTAGGTTTATATTTGAGCATAGCATACGTACCGTTTTTGACATAAAAACGTTTATGCTTGCGCTGCTCAATCATCTTTTTCGTGTTTGGCATGGTATAGCTCCCTTGATATTTTGACACCGCCTAAAATCTGCATAAACTGTTCTTAAAAAAATCCTTAAAATTGCAGGCAGTTCCGGCGTATCAGTTCAATACGTGGAGACCAACTCTGCCTGGTTCCGGGACTTTGCAGCGGACTGTCGATTTCAGTACAAGATTTAGGCCGACCCCTATCTGAAAATCGATACCCGGTGATCGCAACCCTTTTCCATTCCGGTATTAAAGGAATTTATAAACTTGCGCAGCAAGAGTTGGCGTATTTGCCGTCCCGTACCGGATACATTAATAAATGCGATTTATGTACCGAAATTCGTATGTTTTTTATCAAAAACGACTTTGGTGGATCTTCTGAATTGAATCCCAGAGAATTCTACGATTTTTTTTAACATCGATGAATTTGTATTCACAAGTATTGATTTGCAGGGAAAAATCAGGTATATGACTCAATCAACATTAATGTATTCGTAAAAAATCCAATTCA
>JAQBHK010000306.1:0-2546 GCA_032127815.1 Desulfobacterales bacterium | reverse complement strand
CGGCTTGTCGGCGACCTTTCGGTGGATGATCGTCTCCATCTGTGATTTCTTCTCGGGCTGAAGGTGATCCTGCTCACTGGCATAAAATTCCACGAAGGTTTTTTCCTTGGCGCCGTGCAACAACTTGAACTCGTAACGAAGAGCACCAGATAAGAAATGCAGGCAGTGAATTATTGGTTTTTGCATGCCTTATTCCGTCGAAGGCGCCTGAATTATAACGAACTGCCACGATTACTTTTCGCATGCCTACTCGATCCAGTCAAAGGTTCTTGTAACGGCTTTTTTCCATCCGCGATAGAGCATGTTCCGGCGGACGTCTTCCATCTCCGGTTGCCATGTCTTGTCTGCACTCCAGTTTTGGCGCAGGCTGTTGATATCCGGCCAGTAACCGACCGCCAACCCTGCCGCGTAAGCGGCGCCGAGCGCAGTTGTCTCAGGCACCTTTGGTCGAATAACCGGCACATTCAGAATATCGGACTGAAACTGCATGAATAATTCATTCTGAACCATTCCTCCGTCCGCCTTCAATGAACTGAGCGTGACACCGCTGTCCGCTTTCATGGCATCAAATACTTCGCGTGTCTGATATGCCGTGGCTTCAAGTACGGCACGGGCTATATGGCCTTTGTTCACGTAACGCGTCATGCCGACGATCGCGCCGCGGGCATTGTCCTTCCAGTACGGAGCGTACAAGCCGCTGAATGCCGGCACGAAGTAGATGCCGCCGTTGTCGTCAACCGATTGCGCGAGAGCTTCAACATCGGAAGACTTTTCGATCAGGCCGAGGTTGTTGCGCAGCCATTGCACCAGTGCGCCGGTAATTGCAATCGAGCCTTCAAGCGCGTAAACCGGTTTCTGATCTCCGATCTTATATCCCATCGTGGTGAGCAGGCCGTTTTTTGATTCCACCGGCATACCGCCCGTGTTCATAAGGAGGAAGCATCCGGTGCCGTATGTGTTCTTCGCTTCACCCGGTGAAAAACAAGTCTGCCCGAAAAGCGCCGCCTGCTGATCTCCGAGATCACCCGCGACAGGAATGCCTTCCCGTGTCGCGCCATAGATCTCGCTCGAGGATACAATCTTCGGGAGCATCCGGCGCGGCACACCCATATCCCGCAGTATCTCTTTATCCCAGTCAAGCGTGGCAAGGTTCATAAGCATTGTACGGCTTGCATTGGTAACGTCGGTAACATGCGCGCCTGTCAGGTTCCAGATAAGCCAGGTGTCGATGTTGCCGAAGAGCAATTCGCCTTTCTCTGCACGTTTTCGCGCGCTCGGCAGATTGTCGAGAAGCCACTTTATCTTCGGGCCGGAGAAATAGGTTGCAAGCGGCAGACCTGTTTTTGCACGATAACGGTTTTGTCCGCCCTGCCCGGCAAGTTCAGCGCAGATTCCGGCAGTTCGCGTGTCCTGCCAGACTATGGCGTTATGTATCGGGCGGCCTGTCGCCTTCTCCCAGACAACCGCGGTTTCTCGCTGGTTGGTAATCCCTATGGCTGCTATGTTGTCCGGATTGCATTTGGCACAGGCCATCGCGTTGGCGAAAACACCCTGAGTCCGGGCCCAAATTTCCACAGGATCATGTTCCACCCAGCCCGGCTGAGGATAAATCTGGGTATGTTCTTTCTGTGCTGCCGAGACCGGCATTCCCGCCTGATTAAAAATGATGCATCGGGTGCTGGTCGTTCCCTGGTCGATTGCCGCGATATATTTCATGATTCATTCCGGTGAAATAGAGACAAAATTCTTTTCTTCAGCCCATCGAGATAAAAATAATAAACCGGCGTAATATAGAGCGTGAGGAGCTGTGAGAAAACAAGGCCCCCCACCACAGTAAGGCCAAGCGGCCGTCTCGCTTCCGCTCCTGCTCCAAAGCCTATCGCGATCGGAAGAGTTCCCATGATCGCGGCCATTGTCGTCATCATGATGGGCCTGAAGCGAACAAGGCATCCTTCGAAAATAGCCTCCCTCGGGCTTTTATTGTTTTTCCTCTCGTCTTCAAGCGCAAAGTCGATCATCAGGATGGCATTTTTCTTCACAATTCCTATAAGCATAATGATGCCGACAAAGGCATACAGGCTGAGATCGACTTTAAAGATGTACAATGTAAGAAGCGCTCCGAAACCGGCTGAAGGAAGCCCGGATAGAATTGTCAATGGATGGACAAAACTTTCGTATAAGATTCCAAGTATTATGTATATCACCAGTATGGCCATGATCAGAAGCCATACCATTCCTTTAAAAGAAGCCTGAAAGGCCTGGGCTGTTCCCTGGAAGCTGCCGCTTATGGTCGGAGGCACAAGGCCCTGCGTAATCTTTTCAACATCGGTCACTGCCTCACCCAGGGAAATCCCGGGTTTTAAATTAAAAGAAATGGTCACGGAAGGAAGCTGTCCCGAATGATTGACGGATAACGGCCCAACTCCAGGTTTAAATTCGGCTACCGTGCTTAAGGGAACAAGTTTTCCTTCTGATGACCGGATATACAGAAGCGAAAGGGCTGAAGGATCTCTCTGAAATTCAGGCATCAGCTCCATGATGACCTT
>JAQBHK010000305.1:0-3494 GCA_032127815.1 Desulfobacterales bacterium | reverse complement strand
AAAAAATTATTCCTGTCGGTGTCATCTTCATATATGTTTCTTCTCTCGATGCCTCTCACTATGATGTGATGAAGGGCGCCAGGAGCATCAATACGGGCTTTACGTGGATATCATATATCAGACAAAATAGAAACTTATAATATTAGGGGCGTCCCGGAAGTCTCCTGATGTGTAATCTGCCATATCATTCCTGGTATGTAATATCGGTTTCCCCGCGGCATCCGTGTCCTGCGCTACATTATTTTGCTTAGAGGTCTGTTTTTGACCCTGAAATCATCAGTCTAAGACTGATAAACACCCTCATATTTAATTCTATTTCATGTTTTATAAGTTTGTTATCTCGGTCCGACCCAGATTCGCTCTCAAGAGATAATGGCAGCAAGCTTCACTTGACTTAAAGGTCGTTTCCTGAGTAGGACAGGTTGAAACTCTTGTTGATCAGCGGAAAATCCGGGACGATGTAGCCGGCAGCGGCATAACCGAGCAGTGTCCAGTTTAAAAAGGACGGGTCGCGCAGGGCTACTCGACTTATATCGCCCAGTTCGTCTGTGCGGATGAAATAGACGATGCTGCCCCGCCAACCTTCCACGATCCCAAGCGCCAGAGAGTTTTTCCGGAAGGTCAAGGCAGTGGATGTTGCCTTAATCGTTCCCGCGGGTAGCCCCGCCAGTGCCTGCTGGAGGATCTTGATAGAACCATAAACCTCCGTCACCCGCGCCATAAAACGGGCATAGACATCGCCGCTGGTTTTCGTGAATGTCTCGGCAACATAGAGGCGGTCATAAGCGGCGTATGGATAATCGCGCCGCGCATCGTTAGCGATGCCGAGTGCCTTCGCGGCAATTCCGACGACGCCATGTTCTTTGGCAATCTCCAGCGGCAGCGTGCCGGTAGTTTCCAGGCGATTGAGAAGCGAGGCGCTGTTTTGGGCAATCGCCATCACTTCTGAAAAATCCTTCATGATATTTCCTAGCTCATCAACTATCTGAAGGGCCGTTTCCAAGCCAACGTCCTTTGCAACCCCGCCTATGGCATTTACCCCCCGTAAAAATCTGCTGCCGGTCAGCCGTTCGTTTATCTGCATGATCATTTCCCGCAAGCGCGAGCCCTGCGAACCGCCGAAGTTAAAGCCGGCGTCGAGCATGATTGCGCCGAGATCGCCTATGTGGTTGGCCAGCCTTTCCAATTCTGCATAGATCACCCGCAGATGCCGCGCCCGTTCCGGGACCGCAACATCGGCCAGTTCTTCCAGCGCCTGACAAAAGGCAAGAGAGTGGCTAAAGGAGCTGTCTCCGGAAATCTTCTCCGAAAGGCGGATTTTATCCGGCAACGGCAGTTGTTCAAAAAGTTTTTCGCTGCCCTTGTGGGTGTAGCCGAGGCGGGGTTCGAGCAGGACGATCTCCTCGCCGGCGACGCTGAAGCGAAAATGTCCTGGTTCGATAATGCCGGCATGGATGGGGCCAACCGGTATTTCGTAGATCCCTTCGCCCGCTACCTGTTGAAACGGATATATGCCGTGTGCCGTTTCAGGCCGGGTTTGCCAGTTAAAATCCTTGCGCAGCGGAAAAATGTTCGCAGGCCAGTTTTCATGCAGAATCAGCGGCAGCGGATGGGGATGCCCGACCGGCCGCAGGCCGAAAAAGGTCTGAATCAGCCTTTCATACTGCCATGTTTCATGAATCGCCGGGGCAAGCGACGGGAATTCTTCCGTCTCAGCGAGGCTGATATAGGGGGCAATAAAACGGTTTTCTCCAGGAACTCCGAAGATATACCATATTTTGAAGGCGCCCTGTTCTTTTCTTTCGTCGGTTGCGGCAATCAGCAGCAACGGCAACCGTTTTTCCTGATGGAAATAAAGCGCGATCTTGGCGATTTCGGAGAGGCTGACGGCAAAAACCGTCAGGCGCCCATGGCGTTCGGTTTGATACCCTGCGGGAATAATGGTGTCAGCAGTTTGCGATGTCATAATGAATATTTCCCTACGGCCTGTGTGATCAGTTCAGAAAGAAACGGCGGCAGATAAAAACTCAATGCGAGAGCCGCGGCTATAAGCAGCAGGGGAGGGGCAATGAGCAGACGATTTATTTCTCCAACAGGCATCTCTGAAGGTTTTTCGCCGAACATCATTGCGATAACCTGCCGAAAAAAACCAATAAAAACAAGGGCGAATGCGAAAAGGGCGATCATGCCGGCGAAAAGATTCATCCCGATGCCAGCGGATAGGATATAAACCTTCGTAAAGAAGATTCCAAACGGCGGCGTGCCGGTAACGGCAAAAAATCCGGCCAGAAATAAACCCGCAGATACCGGCAGGGTGGAAATCACCCCCCGGATATTGAAGATTTTTGTGGAACTGTATTTCAAGAAAATGTTGCCCGCTAAAAAAAACAGGGCTGGTTTCACCAAGGCGTGATAGATCATGTGGAGAATCGCGGCAAACACACCGATTCCTCCCACGCCGAAACCAAGCGCCACAATTCCCATGTTTTCGATGCTGGAATATGCCAGCATCCGCTTATAATTTTGCTGGGTCAACATGATCAGCGCGGCGATGATAATCGAAACGAGGCCGAACACAATAAGCAGCCCCTCGGAAAATGCCTGACCGGCAACCGCGTCGGTGAGCAGTTTAAAGCGCAGAACGGCAAAGAGGGTGATATTCAACAGCACCCCGGACAGAAGCGCGCTGATCGGCGCCGGGGCCTTGCTGTGGGCGTCGGGAAGCCAGGTGTGCATCGGCGCGAAGCCGACCTTCGTGCCGTAACCTATCAGAACAAAAACAAAGGCGATTTTGGCGATGAGCGGATTAAAATTCGCCGTGTTTGCCTTTAACATGTCCCAGCTTATCAACCCATTACCGCCGGTAGAGTGTACCGAGGTAAAATAAAGGAGCGTTCCGAAAAATCCCAGTAAGAGACCCGTGGAATTGATGATCAAATATTTCCACGCGGCCTCGAGGGCGGTTGGCTTGTCATAGAAGCTGATCAGAAATACGGTGGAGAGCGTCGTCGATTCAATCGCGATCCACATCAAAATCGGATTTTTGACCATGACCGCAAAAAACATTGCCAGGAGAAAAAGGTTAAACAGGATGAAATATTGCTTGACGCGGTGAAAGCCGATGATCCCCTTGGCCATCTCGGCCCGCAAGTAGAAGATGGAATAGAACGCCGCGGCCAAACCGACCGTTCCAATGAGCAGGGCGATGATTGCCGCCAGTGAATCGACCGAGAAAAACAGGGAAGCGGTAAGGGACTGGTTGGAAATGCTAAGTGACAGGCTGACGGCCGCGATAAAAGCGACTGCGGAAGCCCCGAACGAAACGTACTCAATCGCCCGCAGACGATTTAGGAGCAGACACGCTAAGGCGGCGAGCGATAAAGCCGATATGATGATTACAGGTTCCATTGACTATTCTTTCAAACTCTTCATTCCCATCGTTTCCAGCGTTCCAAAATGGCGGTAGATCATTGAGGAAAAAACGGCGGTAATAA
>JAQBHK010000304.1:0-4180 GCA_032127815.1 Desulfobacterales bacterium | reverse complement strand
GCCGATAACATTGCCAATGCCCAAACAGAAGAATACAAAAAAAGCAGAGCAGTATTCAAAGAAGGACTCAGAAATGACGTACAAGTGGAAATCGAGCAGGTGAATACTCCCGGCCCCACTGTCGCTGAAATAACAGACGGCGAAAGAACGGAACGGGAATTGTCCAATGTCGATTTGGCTGAAGAGCTGCCGCAAACCATACTGACACAAAGAGGTTTGGAGGTGAATCTAACAACACTCAAGGCTCTGGATGAAATGCTGGGGAGTGTCATAGATATCGTTGAATGATTATAAAATCATCCTTCCTGCTCTTCGACTTGAGCGGCGAAGGTCATAAAATCATCGGCAAACCGATCCTGAATCTGTTCTTCCTGGCCGAATTCTGAAACTTCGGTTGCCACATTTTTTCCTATTCCATATGCAACGTCCCACCCTTTTTTTTTCAAAAGTTCAATCACTTGTTCAGCTTGTTCTTTGGTTGCTCCGCTGCCTAAATTTTGTTCGGCGATAAAAAATTTCATCTTTGAGTCCTTTCATGAAATAAATGGATCAGCCCGGATGATAAATTCGGGTCAAGTGTGTTTTGCTCAAGCTTTCAATGGATCCAAAGTTGCGTCTTCAAGATTACATTCTTTTATTTTTAAATCATCTTTGAGGAAATCGTAGAAACTGCCGGTATAACCGCACTGGATAGTATCCCTGATTTTATTTATCAGATACTCTCTGGTAGCGGATTCCCCGTCAGTTCTTAAACGAAAGGCAATCAGCCGCTGCAGTTTTTTATCATTTTTATCCCGATCCGGGATCATCCGCATTATTTTTATAAAAATATTTTGATAAGGGCCTTCCAGTTTTTCGATGGCGATAACTTTTTCAGGCATATCGTACTCCTTAAATAGTATTTTTTGAAAATGTGCTGAACAATACTTAGTTGATCAATTCTAAAATAATTGCTTTTTTAAAAGATGCAAACGATTTTTTACCTCAAAGGGGCTCATTTTATACTGAGTGTCGTTCTTGCGCGGGTTTGAGAGAACGCCGGTTTGGTCAATTAGAGGATAGCGGATACATGAACCATATCAACACCAGAGCCTTTAAGATTTTTGGTAAAACGGCCGATAGCGGCAGCAGTCTCGGGAAAAGGATGACCGATTCCCACGGCACGGCCATATTGAAGCGCATGATGTTTTAATTTGAGAAGTTGATCAAAAATCGCGGCCTCATCGTTAATGTTGTCCAGAAAGATGTTTCTGCCGGTACTCGGCATGCCGAGGTTGCGAGCGGTTTTATAGGCAATGGAACGATGCGAAGTGATACTGTCGACAAAGAAGAGACCGTGGCGTTTAATGGCGCACAGGGATTGGGTGATCTCTTTGCGGTATTCGGTAAACTTGGAACCCATATGATTGTTAACCCCGATTGCAAACGGCACAACGGAGAGGTTGGCTTTAATAATCCTCTTGATATTTTCACTGCTATCGCCGACATAAAGAGTTCCCGGGCCTGGATCAAAACTATCTGCGTTGTATGGTTCCATGGGTTGGTGCAGCATGATTTCATGACCCCGGTTATGTATCTTTAGGGCCAGAGTGCCGGAATGCCTTATGTGCGGCAAGATTGCAAACGTAAGGGGCGTTTTTAGTTCCACAAATTTACCGGCCAGCGACCGGCTGTGTCCGATATCATCAATTATCAGCGCGATCCGGGGTTGTGAAAAAGATTTTTCGGCAACGATGGTGCGGGCAAATGCCTTTGAAAAAGCGTTCAATCCCAGAAGGTTTCCCACCAGAAAACCGGTACTTTTGAAGATAAAACTTCTTCTGTTCATAGCGTTTGCCTTTATTGTGTACTGAAGAACCTGGTCTTTTGGGCCTCCGGCTCGTAGCGCCTACGCCTCGGAGAGCCAGGTCAGAGTCCTATGGCTTTGCCTTGGAGTTTTGTGTCTAAAATCACAAATTCCAAGCACCCCGCCAAAAAGACGGCGGGCAAGCAAATTACAAATAAATCTCAAATTCCAATATTCAATGACCAAAACTATCCAGGATGAGGCTTTGTTTGGATTTTCGAATTTCGGTCATTGTTATTTGTTTGATATTTGATATTTAATATTTGGAATTTAATTTACTCCATTTGAGATAGGTGCACCCCTCTGGGCCAGGCCTTTTACTAAACGCATCTCGAAAACTTTAGATACAATATATTGATCGCATTGTCAACGTGGGTACAATATATTGTATAACTACGCGTTTTGGCAATGAATACAACCTGGCTGGCCGGCGCTGTCTTTGAAGCAAACGCAACAACTTTTCAAATGCAGTTGCAATATTGTTTGCAAAGGGCCATCATAACTCATGGAACTATCAGGCCAGATAGAAAGAATAACATTTGCCAATGAAGAAAACGGCTTTACCATTGCCAAAGTAAAGGTGCACGGCCGGCCGGATCTGGTGACCGTGGTCGGCAATATTGTGGCGCCGACACCCGGCAAAATCATCAAAATGCAAGGCGAGTGGGTAAATCACCCTAAATTCGGCGAGCAGTTCAAGGTGGCGGAATACAAAACCGTGATTCCGGCGACGGTTTACGGCATCCGCAAATACTTAGGCTCCGGCCTTATCAAAGGGGTTGGTCCTGTTATGGCCGATCGCATCGTCGACAAATTCGGGGAACAAACGCTCAAGATTATTGAAAAAGATATTGAAAGACTTAACGAGGTCGAAGGAATCGGTGACAAGCGTATTGACATGATCAAGCATGCCTGGGACGAGCAGAAAGAAATCCGGGATGTAATGCTCTTTCTGCAATCTCACGAGGTCAGCAGCGGTTATGCGACCAAGATATTCAAACAGTATAAAAACAGATCCATCGAAGTGGTGACAGAGAACCCTTTTCGCCTGGCAACGGACATTTTCGGAATCGGTTTTTTGATTGCCGACCGTATTGCCGCAAAACTGGGATTTCCCAAATTTTCCCCCCTGAGGATAGAGGCCGGCATACTCTATGTTCTTCATCAGCTTGCTAACGACGGGCATGTCTATTATCCTTTTGAACCCCTTGTGGCAGAAAGCATGGAAATACTGGGCGTTAACAAAGAGATTGTTGCTGATGCCATCGGCAGCATCGCCGCTGAAAACAAAATCATTATTGAAGATTTGAATGCCGGCTTTGAAGAATTTAAGGAAAACAACAAAGCAGTTTATCTGACCAAGTTTTATCGCTGTGAAACCAGTATCTCCAACCGGTTAAAGCGGTTGATCATTGCACCTAAATCAATCAGCAAGATTGAAATAGGCACGGTCGTCGAATGGGTCCAACGCCGGCTCGATATAACCCTGGCAGACAGCCAGATTGCTGCCATACGGTGCGCTCTTGAACACAAAGTTATGGTCATTACCGGTGGGCCCGGTACCGGTAAAACCACCATTATCAACGCCATTTTGAAAATTTTTGCAAAACTTAAAGTGAAAGCAATGCTGGCTGCGCCTACGGGCAGGGCTGCCAAACGGATGAGCGAGGCTACAGGTTGCGAGGCCAAGACCATACACCGGCTGCTGGAGTTCAGTTTTGCAAAGCGGGGCTTTCAAAGAAACCGGGAAAAACCATTAAATTGCGATTTGATCATCATCGATGAAGCTTCCATGATCGATACTATTCTGATGCATTACCTTTTAAAGGCCGTGCATGCCCAAACGACGTTGATTCTGGTAGGCGACGTGAATCAGCTTCCCTCCGTGGGTGCGGGAAACGTTCTTAAAGACATTATAGCCTCGCGGGCTGTGCCCGTGGCTGAACTCAATCAAATATTTCGTCAATCCCGAGCAAGCCGTATTATCGTCAATGCTCATAAAATAAATAATGGAGAACTCCCCATTCTAAAAAGTGATGGGCCTGATACTGATTTTTATTTTATCGAGCAAGAGGACCCCCAAAAAGTTCTGAATATCATATTAGAGCTGACTCAAACACGGATACCGGGCCGCTTCGGCTTTGATCCCATAGACGATATTCAGGTTTTAACGCCTATGCACAAGGGGATTGTGGGTGCCGGCAATCTTAATAAAGAGTTGCAAAATAAGCTGAACCCGGGACCGGACGTCATCATAAGGGGTGAGCGCACGTATCGGGTCAACGATAAAGTAATGCAGATCAAGAACAATTATGACAAGGAGGTCTTTAACGG